>CAMNGG010000193.1 GCA_946537975.1 uncultured Treponema sp.
CGTTCGGTAGGCTTTGTAAGACGAATTGATGATATGGCGCGTGAAAAACGCATCCGTCATCGTCAGATTCTTCATGTTGTTTCAGAAGCAATTAAGAATGATGGTATTGAAATGTATTACCAGCCAATTTACAGCCTTGAACAGAAAAAGTTTACAAATGCAGAGGCTCTGGTTCGGCTTAAAGATAATGATACAATCGGCTTTATTTCACCGGAAGAATTCATTCCTCTTTCTGAAAAGAAGGGAATGATTATGCCTTTAAGCAGTCTGATTTTTAATCACGTTTTCAATTTTATGTCTGAGAACAATCTGAAAAGGAAAGGTGTAAATCATATTGAAGTAAATCTTTCTGGACTGCAATCTGTAGATGCAAATCTTCCAAAATTAATGAAATCTCTTTTGATGAAGCATAACATTGCGCCTGATTGTGTAAATCTCGAAATAACAGAATCTATAGCTGTTACCTCGGGTTATATGCTTAAAAAGAATATGGATGAGCTTCGTAAGTTCGGCTGTTCTTTTTCTATGGATGATTTTGGTACGGGCTATTCAAATCTTTCGCGAATTGCAAAGGCCGACTTTGAAATGATTAAAATTGACAAGAGTCTTTTGTGGCCTTGCTTTAAGGAAGACGGAACTGAAGGCACAAACAATGCAAAGATCCTTCTTGAAAATATGATTTCCATGCTGCTTCAGATTGGTCGTAAAATTGTCGTTGAAGGAATCGAAACAAAAGAGCAGTTTGATTATCTTGAGTCGTTAGGCATAACTTACGCCCAGGGCTTTTACTTCAGTAAGCCTGTTCCGGAAGATGAGTTCCTGAAGTTTATTGAAGAGAAGAACTGCTAGAATTCTTCCCTGCCAGTTCCGCCGGTGGTTGAGTAGTCCGAAGGACGTATCGAAACCACCTACTTTCCTGTGTTCTTTCTAGCCAGTCCCGCCATCTTATCAAAGGTCTTCTCTAAATACTGTGCCTCGCCCTCAGAAAGACTTGCGCGGCTGAGAATACTGCGCCAGAAGTTTTCCATGTCTTCGCGGCCCGGCATTTTGAAAAATCCGATTTTCTGCATATTGTCTGTGATTGTCTGCACTGTGCGGTCTACGCGTTCCAGAGTAAGAGGAGTGTAGCCACGGTAGGTCTCCCGCGAGGAAGTCAGATTTTTTCTGAAAAGATGATAACTCATAATCTGAACGGCGTGACTCAAATTGAGCGAGCCGAAAATATCTGAAGATGGAATTGTAACTCCAAGATTGCACTGGTCCAGCTGCTCGTCTGTAAGGCCTGTGCGTTCATTTCCAAAAATCACCGCAACCTTGCCCCCGGTGGTTGAGTGCCCGTCACAAGTATCCCCGGTGGTTGAGCCTGTCGAAACCACCGGCGCCCCGGTAATATCATCCGCCATATCCGCAAACTCTTCCGGCAGCAGCAGTTTTCCCCGCTTCTTTCCCCTGCGGCGTGTTGTTCCCGCACAAATAGAACAGTCTGCAGTAGCCTCAGTTATAGAATTATAAAAGTTAGCCTTATCAAAAATACCGCCCGCATGAATTGCCAGTACGTGAATGTGCTCAATGTCGTAGTCCGCTTTGTTACCGACAATTCGGAGCTCGCTTATATCATTATTCGCCATAGCCCGGCAAGCCGCCCCGATATTGCGAGACTCGTCGGGATGGTCCAGTACAATTACGATGTTGTTAAGATTCATATGGGAATAATAATACTGAGATAAGTGAAAATAGTGAAGTTATCAGGTGATTTTACATATTTAAAGACAAATAATTGATTTAAATATGTATTTTACAATGAAATGCGTTAAGAAATGATGTGAAAAAAAAGCAAAAATACATATTTAAAGAAGAAATATAAAGAATTATATGTAATTTTTGATGGAACACAGACAGTCAGTCTTATGAAAAATAAGAAAAATACATATTTAAATGCAAAAATCGGCTTTAAATATGTAAATCGATACGAATTTAGTTTGTCTTTGAAAAATCAAATTTGGCAAAGGCGTAGAGTCAAGGCACGCTCACGCGTAAAGCCTTGACTCACTTGTTTATTGTTTTTGTTTTTTCAAAAGACGTAAACTGTTCAAAACTGCGAGGATTGTAACACCTACATCGCCGAAAACGGCAATCCACATGTTAGAAATTCCGAGGGCGCTCAGCAGCAAAATGGTTCCCTTAATTCCCAAAGCGCCGTAGAGGTTTTCGTAAACTATGCGCAGGGTGCGGCGGCTGGTTTTGATTCCGTCCACAATCTTACTTGGTTTGTCTTCCATGATGATGATGTCGGCAGCTTCGATTGCAGCGTCGCTTCCCATAGAGCCCATTGCGATTCCGGCATCGGCGCGAGCAAGAACAGGAGCGTCGTTAATTCCGTCTCCGGCAAAGATGAGGGTGCCACGCTTTTTACCGGCCTTGCCCTTTTTGCCGGGCTTCTGCAGGTCTGCCAGCAGTTCTTCAACCTTGGCAAGCTTGTCCGCACTGAGCAGCTGGCCGTAAGCCTTTTTGAGTCCCAGCTTTGCGGCAACTGTGTGAGCAGCTCGTTCGTTGTCGCCGGTAAGCATTACAACATTTTCTACACCGATTTTGTGAAGGCCTTCTACGGTCTGAGCTGAGTCATCCTTAATCTCATCGCTGATTACAATGTGGCCGCTGTATTTTCCTTCGCTTGCAACGTGAATTACAGTTCCATCCTGATGCTCGCTGCATTCGTTGTAAGCAATTCCAAACTGCTCCATAAGCTTTGTGTTTCCGGCCAGAACTTCCTTGCCGTTCACAAGGGCCTTAATTCCCTTGCCCGCAATTTCTTCAACGTTCTCGAGCTTTACATTGTCGCAGCACTTGTCGTGGTGGGCAGCCTTGAGCGAAGCTGAAATAGGATGGGTAGAGAACATCTCTGTGTGAGTTGCAAGAGCCAGCAGTTCAGTTTCTGTAATGGCCGGGTCAGTCGCGTGAATATGAGTTACAACAAAGTTTCCTTTTGTAAGGGTTCCTGTTTTGTCGAAAACGGCAGTTTTTGTACGGCCAAGCGCTTCAAGGTAAACGCTTCCCTTAATCAGGATTCCCTGACGAGCCGCAGCAGTAATACCGCCGCAGAAAGAAAGCGGAATAGAAATTACCAGTGCACAAGGGCAGCTTACTACGAGGAACATAAGGGCGCGGTAAACCCAGGTGGACCAGGTGGCCTGCCAGTTCCAGTTGCCGGTCTTAAAGCCGATTATAAGGCTTGGGATGATTGCGAGTGCCAGTGCCGAATAAACAACGATTGGTGTGTAAACTCTGGCAAAGCGGGTAACAAACTGCTCTGACTTTGTCTTGTTTTCAGTGGCATTTTCAACCAGTTCCAGGATGCGGGAAAGGGCAGAGTCTCCTGCATGGCGGGTTGTACGGATTTCCAGAACTCCCTGCTTGTTGATTGAGCCCGAAAGAACCTCGCTTCCAACGCTAACGTGGCGGGGAATGCTTTCGCCTGTGAGGGCAGAGGTGTCCACAAAGGAATCTCCGTCTACAACAACGCCGTCAATTGGAATACGGTCGCCCGGTTTTACAATGATTACAGAATCAGTTTCAACTTCTTCCGGAGCCATTTCACGGGTTTCTGCACCAATCTTTACAGTTGCGTGGTCCGGGCGCAGCTTTGCAATCTCTTCAATAGAATCGCGAGATTTATCAACTGCGTAATCTTCAAACTTTTCACCAACCTGATAGAGAATCATAATTGCAACAGCTTCTTCATATTCTCCAAGAAGAATTGCACCGATTGCGGCTACAGACATAAGGAAGGATTCGTCCATCAGTTCACCATGGAATAGATTTGAAACAGCACCGATTACAATATCTTTTCCGGTTATCATAAAGGCGATGAAATAAACTACAAGGCAGCTGGCTTCGTGAATCAGTTCGATTTTGCTGATTTGTGGTAGCCAGGTTTCGAGAGGCAGGTGCTCAATAACAAGTCCAATTACAAAAAGTACGGCAGCGACGACAAGCTGCTTTACAGTAAGCTCGTGTTCTTCCTCGCCATGCTCATGATGATGACCGTGCTCGTGCCCGCAGCCGCAGGAACAGCCACCGTGAGAATGCTCGTGGTTGTGTTCCTCGTGGCATTGGCACTCTTCGTGCTCGTCATGCTCATGCTCATGTCCATGGACGTGGTGTTCATGGCTATGTTCATGCTCGTGATGCTTATGTTCGTGTTCGTCTATATCTTTACTCATAAAATTACCTCCAATTTCGTCATGCTGAACTAGTTTCAGCATCTCTTTATTCTAGACCCCGAATCGGGGTGACATAGTCATTTAAGTTCCAAAATATGCTCCATTCCGCACTCGATGATTTCCTGTACGTGATGGTCTGAAAGACTGTAATAAATTACCTTTCCGTCACGCTTTGTTTTTACCAGATTCGAATCCCTCAGGATCTTAAGCTGGTGGGATACCGCCGAAAGCGACATACCCAGCAGGGCTGAAATATCACATACGCAAAGCTCGCTTTTATCCAGCGCATATAAAATCTTTACACGTGTGGTATCTCCGAAAATCTTGTAAAAATCGGCCAGATCAAAAATCATCTCATCCTTTGGAAAGGTTGATTTGACCTTTTTGACTATGTCTTCATGAATGATTTCGCATTCACAAAACTCAGCATTTTTAGGCATAAAGTCTCCTTTATAAAACAATTGAACAAATGTTCAATTGTTTGTTCAAATAATAACATCACTTGAATGTTTGTGCAAGTGAAATTTAAAATATTATTAATTAGTTTTATTAAATTACAAGCTGGAGGCTTTGTATTGCAGTTTGGATTGAAATTTTGAACTAACAATATTGACAGGTTAGTATTAACTAACTATAATACAAAGTTGGTTAGTAAGGGCTAACTTTTATTTTTTTTGTCCTAAAAGTTAGCAAAAACTAACATTATAGGAGCGAAAAATGCCTTTAAGTATGGTATCAGACGGAGAATCCTTTCTGATTAAAAAAATCATGGGTAAAGAAGAAGTTCGCCGTTTTTTAGAAAATCTTGGCTTTGTAGCCGGAGCTCAGGTTTCGCTGATTTCAAAAAATTGCGGAAATGTAATCGTTCAAATCAAAGAAAGCCGCGTTGCTATCAGCAAAGAGATGGCGCAGAAAATCATCGTTTAAGCGAGCTGTGCTTGCCAACAAATCAGGTATTTATTGAATAGGAGAAAATATATGACTCTAAAAGAAGCAAAAACCGGTCAGACAGTTACTGTTGTAAAGCTGAATGGCGAGGGTGCGGTAAAGCGCCGCATTATGGACATGGGAATTACCAAGGGCGTAGAAATCTACGTACGAAAGGTTGCCCCACTTGGAGATCCTGTAGAAGTTACAGTACGCGGCTACGAGCTTTCTGTTCGCAAGGCCGACGCAGAAATGGTGGAGGTAGAATAAGATGATTAAAATAGCACTTGCCGGAAACCCTAATGCCGGTAAAACAACTTTATTTAATGCCCTTACAGGTTCAAATCAGTTTGTTGGAAACTGGCCTGGAGTAACAGTAGAAAAAAAAGAGGGTAAGCTAAAAGGTCACAACGGCGATGTCGTAATCATGGACTTGCCAGGTATTTATTCTCTTTCTCCATATACTCTTGAGGAAGTGGTTAGCCGTGACTACCTTGTAAAAGAGCGTCCTGATGCAATTTTGAATATTGTTGATGGAACTAACCTGGAACGTAACCTTTATCTTACAACCCAGCTTGCAGAGCTTGGTATTCCTATGGTTGTCGCCGTAAACATGATGGATGTTGTTAAGAAAAACGGAGACAAGATTCATATTGATGCAATGAAGGAAGAGCTTGGTTGCCCGGTTGTGGAGATTTCTGCTCTTAAGGGAACAGGATGTATTGAAGCCGCAGAAATTGCAGTAAACAAAGCTAAAGATAAAAAGCCTATGATGTATAAGCACCGCTTTGAAGGCTGTGTAGAGCATGCACTTGCTCATATCGAAGAAGCAATTGTTCATGATCTTCCGGAAGAACAGCACCGCTGGTATTCAGTAAAGCTTTTTGAACGCGATGAAAAGGTAATCAAAGCCCTTGGTGTTAGTTCAGACAAACTCAATCATATTGAGTCAGATATTAAAGCTTGTGAAGCAGAACTCGATGATGACTCAGAATCAATTATTACAGCAGAACGCTACAAGTATATTGAATCAATCATCCAAAAGTGTGTTACTAAAAAGAACCGCTCAAAACTCAGTACATCAGATAAGATTGACCGCGTAGTTACAAACCGCTGGCTTGCCCTTCCTATTTTTGCAGTAGTTATGTGGCTTGTTTACTATGTTTCTATGGTAACAGTTGGTGCCGCTGCTACAGACTGGGCAAACGACGGACTCTTTGGTGACGGTTATCATCTCTTTGGAATCGGTACAGGGGCCTATGAAGAAGCTGCCGAAGAGTTTGGCGATTCAGCTGCAATTCTCGAAGCTGCAGAAGCAGGCGAAGTTACTTATGTAACAGTTGATGACGAAACAATGGAAGTTTCTGAACCAATCGAAATTACAGAAGATGCAATAGCAGAAGCTAATGCAATGGTTGAAAAGTATGGCGAAGAAGGTCCTGATCCTGCTGATTACGGCGTATGGGTACCAGGTATTCCAGCTCTCATTGAAAGCGGCCTTGATGCTATCGGCTGTGCAGACTGGCTCAAAGGTTTGATTCTTGACGGTATTGTTGCCGGTGT
>CAMNGG010000194.1 GCA_946537975.1 uncultured Treponema sp.
CTGCGGAAACGCAATTCCATCTTCTACAACTTCGTTCCAGATTTGAATCATTGCTGTAAGATCTTTTTCTTCGTATTTTCTGACTGTCATGTAAACCCTTTTATTTAAATATAATTATAACTAACCCAATTCGGCAAGCCAGTCCTGAACAGCCTTTTTAGCGGCACTTCTATTAGTCTGGGCAACCCTTCCCTGAACGGCAAGGCCTTTTTCTACTGTAGCTCCCTTGCAGGTTGAACGGATGCGGCTTTCTGTTCCGCTAAGTCCGCTTCCTTCATGGGTGCAGAATGGGATGATTGTTTTTCCGCTCCAGTCGTGGGCTTCTAAGAATGTGTAAACCGGCATTGGCATGTCTCCCCACCAGTTTGGATAACCGATGAAGATTGTGTCGTATGCGGTGATGTCGATATCAGCTTTGAGGGCAGGGCGGGCCTTTTTGTTCTGCTCGTCTTTTGCAATCTGAGTCAGGCGGCTGTAGCTGTCGGTCGGATACGGTTTTGCACTTTCAAGTTCAAAAAGCTCTGAGCCTGTTTCTTCTGCAATAAACTTTGCGATGATTGAAGTATTTGTCGCAACCTGCGGTTGCTTACCGAGTTTTGCAGGCAAAACTCGCCTATGTGGATTCCAACGCGAGTTTTCGCAGAAAACTCGCTAAGCAGCGCGTAAGCGATGCGACTTATACTGTTCGCCTGCGAGCGAAAAATAAACAACCAGTGATTTTCCCATTTTAGTCTCCTTTGAGTTTGAAGTTTTGTTTTGTGCGAATAGCGAACCTGCAAGGCCAGCTGCAATTCCCAAGCCGATAAGTGTTTTTTTCAGATTCATTTTTTCCTCCGAAATAGTTTTTTTTCTGGGCGTTCCTGCCTGCCTGCGGCAGTCGGTCGGGCGTTCCGCAGTTCCGCTGTCGCTCCAGCCACTGGCTTCGTTCACATGTTCACTCAGCCCCTTCGCAGCATAGCTGCTCGGAGACTCACTCAAAATGCTCCGCTGGAGCATTTTGCCGGCTTGCAGCCGTCGCTCCCTAAGTGGCCTGCTTCGCAGCTGCTCCATGCCCTAACGCTCACTTGCATTATAAGCGACATCTGCCTGTTTTCAATGTGCAGATTACATCGATGTGCGGGATAAGCGACAGATTTTGCAAATGTGCCTAGAAATGAGCCTATAATATAATATGAAAAAATTGGACATTCCAGATTGTCTACAGCTCCTTCCCGCATTTACGAAGCAAAGTTAGGAAGACCCGCCTGCTGAGAGATGAACGGATAAATCCCCTTTGTGTATGTACTATCTGTCTGAGGAGCGTTATTTATAATTTTATTTCATGCAAACGATGTGAATTATTGTATCCTTAATACGGTTTATTTTTTTTGATTATTCTGAGATTGTAAAAAAAGGGCATATTTTTTCCCTTTTGGAGTTAACGAAAACCTCCTATATCCAACTCTCGGAATACTTTCCAATTCCGCTAAACCATGAAGATTCATCTGCGGCATTATGCTAAAAAAAAGTATTTTTTCCATGTCAGACATTCCATACTGGTTTGTTATACCTGTTATCATAGTAGAATAATGAACTTTAATGATTTCATTAATTGTAAGACTGTAGTTTTTTCCCTCAGCAGTAAATTTTGCTTCCAAAGAATTATATTTTTTATATATTTCAGAAAAATCATCATATTCAACTTCTATTTTCTGATTCTTTTTTGAGTTTTTCTGTTTTGCTTCTTTTCTAAGTTCATCAATCTCTTTTCGTAACTTCTCATTAGTTTCAATCAGTTCTGCATATTTTAATTCCAAATCGCCAGGAATCCAGCCTATAAATTCGTATCTATCCTTAAAATCATGTAATGTTTCATGAATTGCTAGTTTTATATCCTTTGGTGAATCAAAAAATTGCGATGTATGAGCTAAAACTTTTTCCTTAAATTCTTTATATTTTTGACTATTATCAGTTTCTAAAACATCTTTTCCCTCTGATTTTATTTTTTCATCTAAATATGTATCAGAAATAACAACCGCAAATAAAGGTTTCTTGTTAGTAACTGCATAATCATATTCAAGTTCGGTATAACTTTTTCCCGTTTTTGGCTCAATGCTACCATATCTTCCACCAAGGATAAGAAAATAAATATCAGAATCATCTATCCATCTTGTAATTGTTTCCAATTGGGATTCATTACCAGCTGTAAATAATTCCATACCAGCAGGGATATTTCCTGATTTCAAAATTGCTTCGACAGCTGCTTGTCTTTCTTCTTTTAAATCCGTATAGGTTGATGATACAAAAATTTGTAATTTCTTTTTCATAAATCTCCTAAAATTAAATATAAAAGAAATTTCTTAAATCGGCAAATTTTTCCTTTAACAATTCTACAATCTCATTTTCACACAGTCTTCAATTTACGGAATGAATCGCATGGAGAATGTGTATAGGCAAGATATTTTTCACATTACTTCCAATCAATTTCATGTGGCGTTTTTATTCGATGCTGGAAATGCGGGAAAAGATAATAGGTATATTTTGATAGCAAGTCGAGCTTGCTATCAAAATTATTTTAACCGACCAGCAATCAAATCTATTAGCTCTAGGTTTTCATTAGACAGATGATTTAATTTAGGAATTATATCCTGTAAATTCTGCTTAATTCCATTTTTCTCTTCATTCTTACCAGTTACAAGGTATTCAATAGAAGT
>CAMNGG010000195.1 GCA_946537975.1 uncultured Treponema sp.
CCGATAACCTGCTGGCTTTCTACCTCGAGAGGAACGTTGAGCCATGCTGTCTGGAGAACCTTCTTGATATTGTCTGCTTCTTCGTAGCTGAAGCCGCCAGAAAGGGAAACTGAACCGCCAGTGATTGCTGTCTGAATGCGGGCATTAGACTTAACCTTATTGTCACTTACGATTGCAAGATTTTCACCAACGTGAGCACCTGTAAAGTCACCGAAAATTGTTGCACCTTCGCTGTCCAGCTGGAAGTGTACTTCTGGCTGATTTGTAAATTCATCAGAACCTACGATAGCAGATTTTACATGCTGACCATCGAGGGCAATTTCCTTCTTTACAACAACCCAGTCATAGCGTTCATCAAGACCATATTCGTCCTTTTTATATTCACCAAAAACCTCGCAGTCTTCTGGAATAATAGAAGGATCCATCAATTCGCCGATTGCGTTGAAGGTTGTTGCAGGATTCTGAGCATAGTATGCTTTGAACTGGTTTGTTGCTTCCATATCTACGAGACGGAAGTTCAAGATACCCTTACCCATGATAAGAGTATTAATTGCGTCTGCCTGAGCAGCACCAGGAATTTCAATATAGATTCTGTCATCGCCCTGCTGGCGGATAACAGGTGAAGTAAGACCGAATTTATCGATACGGCTTGAAAGGTTTTCAATTGCATTAGCCATTGCTTCCTTTTTGAAGTCAGCGGCATTTTCTGTAGCAACTGCATCACCCATAGATTCAAGAGCTGCATCGAGGTCTGCCTTAACGATAATGTTCATACCGCCGGAAAGGTCAAGACCAAGCTTTACGGAATTTTCGTAGTAATGCTTTGCTTTAAGGATTTCCTCACGATAGCGTGTCTGGAAAACAGTAAGGAAATCAAGTTCGCTGTCGTATGCAGAAAGAACATCCTTCCATGTAAGTTCAGCAGGAACTTTCTTATCAAGAGTTTTATATCTCTTGCTTACATCTTTTTTAAGCCATGAATATTCTTCTGAAATAGCAGAAGTCAAATCAAGCTTCTTAATTTTGCGTACATCTTCTGCAGCCTTAAGTTCAGCATAATTCTTAATGTTTTCTGTTGAACCAAGGGCAAGCTGCTGAACTTCCTTTGGTGTTCTTCCGTACCAGCTGATTGACGGCCAGAGGAAAACGAAACAAAGGGCAATAACAGCCAGCAGAACCAATAAACGAGTTCTCTTGTTCATTTTTTTATAGACTCCAATTATTTGTTTTCTTCGGTTTTTTCAGCAGTTTTTTCTTCTGCCGCAGGTGCCGAAGCTTTTTTACCTTTGAAAAGTTTTTTGTTTTTTGCTTCTTCTTCAAGCTTTGCTTTTTCTGCTTCTGTAAGCTCTACAGAAGAAATAGCTGTGCGGTTGAACTCGAGCTTGCAGTCATCATCAACCTTTACGATTACAGTATTTTCTTTAACAGAAGATACAGTTCCGTGGATTCCTCCGATGGTGATTACTTTGTCGCCCTTCTTCAATGCGTCGAGCATTTTCTGTGTTTCTTTCTGTTTCTTGTTCTGTGGACGAATCAAAAAGAGATAAAAAATAACGATAATAAGCAGAAAAGGAATAAAAGTTCCTAAGAGGCCACCTGAAGTAGACATACTTCCAGCACTACCTGCCTGCAAAAATGGGATAAATGACATATTACATTTCCATCCTGTTTTTAAAATCTGATTATAAAATCAGTCTAAAAATTATAACACGATTTATCACGTGAATCAATGGTAATTATTCACAGATTAAAAAATTCACAGGAGCGGAAACATCGTATTTTTTTCCGTTTAGTGTAAAGGCAAGCTGTTCGGCATGCAGATAAAGCCTCTTTGCAGACCGGCCGCCGTAAAGTGTGTCGCCGAAAATTGGAAGGCCGCGACTGGCAAGATGGACACGAATCTGATGGGTACGGCCGGTGTAGAGGGTACACTCAATAAGAAGGCACTGGCGGCCTTCTACAGTGAGACTTCTAAGCACACGAAAATCAGTTTTTGAATACTGGCCTCCCCGGTCTTCACTCAGTTTGCCCCAGCGCCCCTGCTGACTTTTCCCTGTAACCCGCCCCATGTACATTTCAACGGTAAAGACATCTCCTGCCTCCACTGCTCCCTTCGCAGAAGCTTCAACCACGGCCAGATAGCGCTTTGTTAAATCATGCTTTTGAAAAAGCTCCGACACTGCAGTATTTACCGCACGGCTTTTTGTAAAGAGAATTACACCGCTGGTTTCCCGGTCCAGTCTGTGCATAATTCCGGCATAAGGAGGATTTCTTAATTCCGGAGACCGGTGCCAGAGAAAATCTACAAGACTGTCGTGCAAATTACTGCGGTTTCCGGTAATCGTCTGTTCCACAGGAAAACGTGGAGGTTTATTCAGGAATATCAGATTTTCATCTTCAAAAAGAATATCTGAGGGTGAAAGTTCGAATTGTAAATCATCAGGCTGTTTTTCATAAAAGAATTTTTCGGGCTCAAAATGTACTGTAACAAACGAATTTACACGCAGTTCAAAGGCGGGACGCATAACAGTTCTGCCGTTTACCTGAACAGCACCGGCAAGTATAAGTCGACGTATTTTTGAATTTGAAAAATCCGAAGCCTTTGAACCCGAGACCTGCGGGGGCAACTCCCGTCTCAATAATTCGTCTAAGCGCTCTACCCGGCTGGAATTAAATTTTAAGTCTTTCATGATGGATTTTTTTCTGTTCATACAGATCCTGATCTGCCAGCATCAAAAGCTCATTCAAATCTTTACTTTGAACAGTAAACCTTGCCGCTCCAAGACTCAAGGACAGCTTAAAAGGAAATTCATAAGCCTCTGAAACATCAAGGCACATCTTATCAACCTTTTCGCGCAGCTTATCAAGGAAGGCTATATCCATACCGGAAGCAATTATTCCAAATTCATCACCGCTAAGCCTTCCTATAATATCCATTTTTCTGAAAGCGGTTCTTAAAACTTCAGCAACTGCCTTTATTGCCTTATCGCCATATTCATGCCCAAAGCGGTCATTAATTGATTTAAGTCCGTCCAGATCGGCAAAGAAAACAACTCCATCTGTATTAATTTCTTCAGAAAAGAAAATCAATTTCTGGCCGTATTCCATAAAGCCGCGGCGATTCAACAGTCTGGTAAGCTCATCTGTTTTGGAACTGATATTTAAGTCTATATTCTTTTCCTTCAGTTCCTTATTCATATTTTCGAGAAGAAGCTTCTGTTTTATGGTTTTTGTATAATCATAAGCCTGAACTATTACACTGGTAATAACCTTAAGCAGCAGGCTGTTCATTCCAAAATCTGTACGCTCTGCTTTACAAAGCAGATAGCCGTATTGCAGAGTTCCCAAAAATACCGGCTGAAAAACAAAACATCCGGATTCTTCCGCGGACTTCTCTTTATCAAAAAGTGACTTCTTTATATTTATGAATTCACTGTCTTCATAATATCTGGCAATTCTTTTTGGAATATCAATATGAAGCAGGAGTCTTGCTTCATCGGGAAGAACAAAATCATCCTTCCTTAAAACACTGACAGGTTCTCGCAAAACAAAAACTACCAGCTTTGTAAAGCCTGATTTATCAACAATTGCTTCAAAGGATTCTGCAAAATCGGAAAGGCTGGCCGTTCCCTTCATTACATCAAAAAGATTACTGATTCTTCTGAGCTCATCATAGTGCGAGGTTGCGGCCTTAAAAACATCACGCTTTTTCTGTTCGATTAAATCTTCACAGCCACAGGAGCGGCGATAAATAATCTTCAGGTCTGTATTAACGGTCTGTGTAAGCTCAAATTCTTTTTTACCATCATTCTGCAAAAGCTTATAGCCTAATTCAGCTGCGGCATAGCCCTGTTCTTCTATGGACTGATCAACTGTAGCAAGACTCGGTACACTTAAAATTGAATGAGAGGTGTTATCGAAACCAAAGACCTTCATTTCGGAAGGAACCTTAATTCCAAGCCCGGCAAAATAATCAAGCACAGCCATTCCCATAAGATCATTTGCACAGATTATTGCTTCGTAAGGTACATCTTCTTTTTTATGATATCGATCCTTAAGTTCTGTCAGAGCTGAAGATTTTGTGAAAGCACCATTGAGCACCCATTCCTCATGAAATTCAAGTCCGTGTTTTTTTAATGCCTTTTGAAAAGCCTGATATCTTTCTGCTCCTTCCTGGGAAGGAATTTTATTTGCGGAAAAAAAACTGATTTTTGTGCAGTTGTGTTCAGTCTTAAGATGTTCAACTATCTTATCATAAACCTCATCGCACTTAGCTGTTGTATAATGAATTGCGGGATTATCAAACTTCATTCCAATAGAAACTATTTTTTTAGAAGAATAAGGCTTGAGGATTTCCTGTAGTTCATCCTGACTTTTATAAAGACAATAGGTATTTGAAACTATAATGATTTCATCAATTACTTCTGATTTTAAGTATTCCGCAGAAGCCCAGTATTGATAATCATACATTTCATCTGCAATATGAGGAGTTTCTGTCTGAGTAAAGAAGACCCGTACGTTTTTCTTATCTGCAAAAAAACGATATATTCCCTGTATCACCAGGTCTGCATATTCAACTGAAAAATTATGAACAAAAACCGCAATGTTATACATATAACTGTTTTATTCTACCTCAAAATCAGGATTTTCGCCATTTAAAAAGACTTTTACCCTGCACTCTTCCATGCAAACATTTTCTGCAAAAGCGGCAAGATCGCAGGCTTCTTCGCTAAGTAAATCATCCGGATGATAAGAAGTGGTTATCGCAGTCTCTTCACCCTCGCCGGCTAAGCGCGCCATTGCCCCGTTTATTTTTACAATATCATTCATAAGAGTAATAAGATTATGACAGCCTTTTTCTTCGTATTTTTCATCCAGGAAAATCAACTGCATTTTTTCTATTGATTTATGATTTTCGTCTTCCGGATTAAAGCCGCTTTTATAAGAGCAATTATTTACCCGCTGCCATTCGGCAAAATCTGAAAAAAAACGGGATGGATAAATTCTCAGAGGTTTAAGCACCGAAAGAAACCAGGGAACCGCACGTCCCTCTGTATAAAAGGTACGGCAGGCAAAAGCTGTATCGCGGCACCAGCGGATATCCTGGGCAGAAAAAGTTCCTGTCACCTTTGGAGGCTCCAGCTCTGTATTCATAATCTGAGGGAAGTCTATATGATTCGGATACTGCTGCACTGCAAAATCAAGGCGTTCGGAAAAAAGCTTCAGACTGTCACCCGGTGTTGCGGCATAAAGAAGCTGAAAGCCGAATACAAGTCCGGACTCGTTGAGCAGTCGGGCTTTGTTTGCATAAAACTTTTTATCAAAAAGAAGATGCCCGCCCTTCTCGCTGCATTCAAGGGGAATGTCAAAAGAACAGAAAATGTTCTGTGCAGCGGAGATTACTTCGCGGTCGAGGGTGGAAGCATTTATAAGGATTGAAACAAAAACGTCGGGAACGTTCTTTTCTATGAGCTTTATGATTTTCAGGATTTTCTGTTTGTCATTTGCAAGGGCAGAATCGTGAATAGCAAATTCCGTTATACCTTTTGATTTAAAGGTCGGAATCTGAGCTTCAAATTCTGCCGATGTGAATTTATATTCAGTGTTCATAACCTTTAGTCACCCCGAACTTGTTCGGGGTCTTTTTTCAATAGATCCTGAAACAAGTTCAGGATGACGTGGCAATCTACAGTAACTCAATACCGTGCTTTTTGCAGTCGGCCTTGATTGCGTCTGTCCACACACTAACCTGAGTTTCGCCGATGTGAGCCTTGCGGAGGAGGAACATACAAAGACGAGACTGGCCGATACCGCCACCCAGAGTCTGTGTGAGTTCGCCCTTAAGAAGGCGCGAATGGAATTCAAACTTAGCGCGCTCAGGACAGCCGCGTTCTTCCAGCTGGGCCTTAAGGCTTTCAGGACTTACACGAATACCCATAGAAGAAAGCTCAAAAGCACGCTCAAGAACAGGGTTCCATACAA
Source organism: uncultured Treponema sp. (assembly GCA_946537975.1). Lineage (GTDB taxonomy): Bacteria > Spirochaetota > Spirochaetia > Treponematales > Treponemataceae > Treponema_D. Next base: position 5,983 of record CAMNGG010000195.1, read on the forward strand.
GAATATCTCCGTTGAGTCCGCGGTGGCCGTCGCCGCATTCTGTAATCCAGTCGTCGTAATCCGGAGCACGGCCGTCGTGAATTGTTCCGTCATCCAGCTTGCCGCCGATACCGGTAATAAATACAGCACCGTATTCCTTGGCAACCTTATCCTCACGCTCCTTTGGAGTCAGTTTTGGATATTGTCTCTGCAAATCATCTGCATAAAGAATTTTAATGTCCTTTGGAAGAATTGGCTTGAGCTGTGGATAGCGGTCATAAAGGAAGAATTCTGTGCGCTGAATACAGCGGTAAACCTTCTTTACAATTTCGTGAAGATAGAAAACAGTGCGGTCTTTTGGATCGATTGCCATTTCCCAGTCCCACTGATCTACATATATAGAATGAATTGCATCAAGCTCTTCGTCCGGGCGGAGGGCATTCATATCTGTGTAGATACCAAAGCCTGGTTCAAGCCCGAGAGAAGTGATTTTAAGACGCTTCCATTTTGCAAGCGACTGTACGATTTCCATCTTAGCATCGCCAAGGTCTTTTACAGGGAAGCTTACCGGGCGCTCAACACCGTTGAGGTCATCGTTAATACCTTTTCCTGCATCTACGAAAAGAGGTGCGGTAACACGGGTAAGGTTGAGTTCAGTGCTCAAGGCCAGCTGAAAGAAATCTTTAATTGCAACAATTGCATGCTCGGTTTCACGTGTTCCGAGAATTGCTTTATATTTTGAAGGTAGTTTAATCATAGTTTATATCCTTTTAGTTTTAAGATTAATGGTGGTTTCGATACACCGCTTCGCGGCACTCAACCACCGTTACTCACCATCGTAATTAATCAGTGTAGTAACCTTACAAGGTGAGAGTACCTTCTCATAATTTAATGCGGGAAGACCGATTACGCCAAAGAAATCAGTTACTTCCCCGCCTCCCTGCTCTATCAGGTTCCTGGCAGCTGCGAGCGTGCCGCCGGTAGCAATCAAATCATCAACCACGAGGTAACGGCCGCCTTTTTTTACATCAGCCTTGTGTACTTCAATAGTTGCGGTTCCATATTCAAGAGAATAGCTGCACTGGTAAGTTTCTCCAGGGAGCTTTCCTTTTTTACGAATCAATACAAGAGGGATTCCAAGCTTTTCTGCAAAAGGAGCTGCAAAGATAAAACCTCGGCTTTCAACACCGGCAACCGCATCAAACTTTACGTCCTTATACTTTTCTACCATCTGCTCAATACAGAATTTAAGGGCATCCGGATTTACAAGAACTCCGGTAATATCATAGAAAAGAATTCCAGGTTTTGGAAAATCAGGAACACGGCGCACAGCCTTATCAAGCATCTCTAAAGTCATAAGAAACCTTCTCTCAAAAAAAATAACGGAATTATTATAATTCTAAGCGGGGTTTAGTACAAGTGGTAGATGGTGGTTTGTAGATGGTGGTTTCGATACGCCGTCTTCACGGCACTCAACCACCGGTTGACTTAAAGTACTGAGTCTACGAGGTTTTTGAAGTCGGCGTCCTGGATTATGTCGGTGTATTTGAGGTCTTCGGCGATGCTGAAAACGCCGTCGTCCTGTTCTACGATTACTTTTTCTTCCTGGAGTTCCGGGAGGTCTTCGGAAAGATTGTCGCCGAAGCTGGTCATTGAAAAGTCTGGTTCAGGAAGATAATCAGGAACTTCTTCTGTGAGCTCTTCTACCTGTGGCTCAGGAGACTCGTAACGTGGCAGCGGATAAATCGTAATTTCTACTGTTGAAGCACCCTTTTTGAAATAAGGCTCGAGGTTGCCAAGCTTAAGTTCTTCAGCAAAGAGATTTTCAACTGAGGCAAATTTTGGAGTTTCGAAATAGGTTTCATTTGAAGGTACAAATTCCTTAACGGGAGGAGCCATGCTTTTTATTAAAGTATCAACCTCATCTTCTGCGCTCTCCAGCTCTTCAAGCTCGTCCACATTCTCAGCTTCTTCTATTTCATCGAGCTCTTCAGCGTCATCAATTTCTTCTACTTCATCGAGTTCTTCAGCCTCTTCAATCTCTTCTACTTCATCGAGTTCTTCAGCCTCTTCAATCTCTTCTACTTCATCAAGCTCTTCAGTATCTTCAGCAAGTTCCTCGACTTCTTCGGCGTCATCAATTTCCTCAACTTCATCTACTTTTTCGGCTTCTTCAGCAAGCTCCTCGACATCTTCGGCTTCTTCTATTTCCTCAACCTCATCGAGCTCTTCAGCGTCTTCAGTCAGTTCTTCGGCCTCTTCAATCTCTTCTACTTCATCAAGCTCTTCTGCCTCATCAGAAAGCTCCTCGACATCTTCGGCTTCTTCTATTTCCTCAACCTCATCGAGCTCTTCAGCGTCTTCAGTCAGTTCTTCGGCATCATCAATCTCTTCTACTTCATCGAGTTCTTCAGCCTCTTCAATCTCTTCAACCTCATCGAGCTCTCCTGCTTCATCAGAAAGCTCCTCGACTTCTTCGGCGTCATCAATTTCCTCAACTTCATCTACTTCTTCGGCTTCTTCAGCAAGCTCTTCGACATCTTCGGCTTCTTCTATTTCCTCAACCTCATCGAGCTCTTCAGCGTCTTCAGTCAGTTCTTCGGCCTCTTCAATCTCTTCAACTTCATCGAGCTCTTCTGCTTCATCAATTTCCTCAACCTCGTCAAGGTCATCAACTTTTTCAGAAGCTTTTGGTGCTGACACAGCCGCAGGCGCAGCCGTTTTTACCGGAACTGTGAGACTTCTGTTCTGCAAAACCTCTTCCAGCATTCTGCGGATTTCCGCAATTGACGCTCCCGTTAATTCGGCGGCACCAGAAACAGAGGCCGAAGCAGTTTTAGCAGAAGCATCTGTTCCAGAAGAGGCCTTTGTTTCAAAAATGCTGAATATTTCATCCCAGTTCTTATCAAGATAGTCAGAAACTTCTTTACGTCTTTTCTTGGAATGAACATGGAGACTGTTTATAATTTCATCACTTAAATCTTTTTTACGCAGACGGAGATGACGGGCAATATCACCCCACTCCCTTTTATCTTTTCCATCAATATGATTTTCAATAATTTCCAGCTGAATCTTTTTTATGCGTTTCTTCAGGGTAACCATAGGGTCGCGGATGAAACTGAAAATCAGGAAAACAATAAGAAGTATCGAGATAAAAATACAAATATAAATGAGCACCCGGATTTCTGCGGAGAGCTCAAAAGTATCGCTGGTGTAAATACCACTGATACGGATTTTTCCAAGTCTATTGCTGGACAGAGCAACATAAAAACGACCGTCCGGAATTGCAAGCAGCTTTTCCAGCTGACCGCTTCTTGTTTTCCAATAATTTAAAAGAGGCTGTCTGAAATCAGATTTTTTTCCGTAAGGAAGATTTATTACAAAACCGCCGTTATAATCCTCATCAGAAAAAAGTGTAAAGCCCTGACCATTGGCTACAGTATCAAAATTCAAATAGAAAAGTACAAGTCCGGAATAAATACCGTCTACCCAGCAGAAAGGCTCGCTTATGACAAGGCGGTTGTGAGCTTCATCAAACAAGAGAACAGCTTTCGTTTCGCTTGTGATTTTCTGAAGGGTCTCAAAAGGAATTTCACCTGCGTCTCTGCTAATGTCATTGTAGTTTTTGTAGATTTTGGTGATTCCGCTCTGTTTTAAGAGGTCGGTATCGTCAAAAGAGCTGTAATGAACATTTCGCCCGTTCTTATCTACAATTCTGATGCCTTGCAGGGCTGGAATATCAGAAAAGAGGGTTTCTGTGAGCCTGCGTCGCTGATTTACATCACTTTCCGAAGGATTCTGAACGTAATAGGAGCGAACGGAGGCATTTTTAACCCAGGCATTGTCACCTTTTTCAATTAGAGAGAGAATTTCCGAAATGTACGAGTCGCAGCTTTCCGAAATCTTATCAAGCTGCCCTGTGTTTTCTTCAATCTTCGCCTGAGCATAAAAGCGGGTTTCGAGCTCGTTGAAGAGCCGCGAATTCAAGCTCATAACAAAAACTGCAAACAGCGCTAGGGCCGCCAACAGACTGAAAGCGATCTTCTGGCCAGAAGTCATTTTTCCTTTTATATTATCGGCATATGGGGGCAATTTCTGCACTAGGTATAAGAATAATTGCATCGAAATAATTTGCGGAAAGGGCGGATATGGGTTAAACTTAAGTCGATGATTGACGTAGAGAAAGAAGAAACGGCTGTGCCACGTGCTTTGCTGGTTGGCGAGCCAGGAAATAATTTACAGGAACTCAAGGGCCTTGTGCTCACGCTGGGCATGGACGTAATTCAGCGCCTTACTTTAAGCCGTATGGAAGTGCATCCGGCTTACGGAATCGGCAAAGGAAAAGCCCAGGAAATTGCTGAGCTGGCTAAGCAGATTGAGGCTGACTGTATTATTTTTGACTTCAATCTTGAACCACGAAAACAGAGAAACTGGGAAGAGCTTTCGGGAATCTCCTGCTTTGACCGTCAGGAAGTAATTATCCGCATTTTCGGTCAGCGGGCCCAGACAAAAGAAGCCGTTTTACAGGTTGAACTTGCCCGTCTTTCCTACTCCCTCCCCCGCCTTGCTCACATGAACAAGGACTTTTCTCGACAGCGCGGTGGCGCTTTTGGTGCAAAGGGTGCCGGAGAAACTCAGCTGGAGCTCGACCAGCGTTTAGTTCGCGAAAAAATCAGTTCAATCAAAAAAGAACTGGCAGAAATTGAGCTCAACCGCCAGACCCAGCGCAAGCAGCGCGATAAAATGCCTTCCTGCGCCCTCGTTGGTTATACAAACGCGGGAAAATCTTCCCTTTTGAACGCCCTTACCGGCGCCGATGCCTATGTAGAAAACAAGCTTTTTGCGACTCTGGATCCTCTTACCCGTAAGCTGCCCCTCAACGACAGTGCAGGTGTTCTTATTACAGATACCGTTGGTTTTATCAGCAATCTTCCTCATCACCTGATTGATGCCTTTAAGTCTACTCTGGAAGAAGCGGTTTATGCGGACCTGCTTTTGCTTGTCTTAGATTCTTCTGACCCGGAGGCTGAAGCCCAGTATGAGACGGTTTGCTCTGTTCTAGAAGATATTGGTGCCGACAAAAATCCCCGCCTTATTCTTTTGAACAAGGTAGATAAAACAGAAGATGATAATCACACTCTGCAGAAGCTGCGCCTTAAGTTCCCGGACGCAATTCTTATAAGTGCAAAAGAGGAAATAGGCTTTCTGGACCTTAAGTCTAAGATTTATGAACTGCTTTACGGAGAGGTCGCAAACTATATTCTCCCTGCCACACAGGGGCTGCTTATCAGCGAGCTTAAAAAAGCCGGCTGCATAGAAAAAGAAGAATGGCTTGATGACGGAGTTCACATTACCGCCCGCGCCACCGGCCGCCTTGCTGCCCTTCTTTCACCCTACATCACCGAACAACTATTATAGAAGGAATTGATTAAAATGAACGACAACCAGGATCTGCTCAATAAAATTCTGCTCGGAATTATAGCCGGACTTTTACTTGTGATTTTAGCTGGAACAATTACTGGCCTGGTTGGAAAAAAGAAGAATAGGCCGGAAGTTCTTATTTCTCAGGGCAAGGCCGTTTCCCTTATGGCTCCGTCTGAAACGGCTGAAACCGCTTATTTTGAGCTAGGAACTATAAGGATTTCCTGTGCCGCCGCAGATTCAGAAGAAGGCGGCTCGGTTCTTGTGCTTTCTCCCTGGCTTGCCTACCCTGCCGGCGATACAGTTTTCTTTGAAGAGCTTTCCCGCAAAAGCGGTTCAATTAAAGGAATCTTTCAGGCTTACTTTTCTGCCCGCACAAAAAATCAGCTGCTGACCGAAACTGAAGAAAGAATCTCGCAGATTATTATAGAAGAAATCAATGCAGATTTAGCGCTCGGCAAAGTAAGCGATATATACTTTACGGATTATCTCTTTTTGGAATAAATGTGGTTTCGATACGCCCTACGGGCTACTCAACCACCGGAAAATGTTATATACTCCTAACAAAAGATCCCGAAACAAGTTCGGGGTGACAGTGCTTTACCAAAAGGAAAAATAACTATGTGTGCAAAAACTATACCTGCCAGAAAAGACGTTCCTGCTAAAGACAAGTGGGACTTATCTTCAATCTATAAATCAGATGATGAATGGGAAGCAGCCTTAAAATCGCTGCCAGAGCTTACTAAAAAAGCCGCCGCCTACAAGGGCCGCCTTGGCGAATCAGCCATAACACTTCTTGCAGCCCTTAAAGAGCTTGAAAAAGTAAATCTTACGATGGAGACCGTATATCATTACGCTTCCCTCCAGCACGAAGCCGATGAGGATGATCCTAAGGCAACAGACCGCGACGGCCGCGCCATGATGGCTTATACTCAGATGCAGGCTGAACTCAGCTTTGTTGACCCGGAGATTCAGGCCATAAAAGAAGACCAGCTTCGCAAGTGGATTTCAACCAAAGAATTTAAAGATTACCGTATATATATAGAAAAGCTTTTGCATTTTAAGCAGTATATCTTAAGCGAAAAGGAAGAACGCATTCTTTCTCTTGCCATGCAGCCTGCTCAAACTGCAGAAACTGCCTTCAGCGTGCTTACAAATGTTGATATGAACAAAACCTTTGGCACAGTTACCGAAGACGGCGAAGAAAAGCAGCTTACAGAGACAACCTGGGGAGTATTCATGCATTCTCAGGACCGCAAGGTACGCGAAGAAGCCTATAAAAAGTTCTATGCAAAGTACGAAGAACACCAGAACACAATTGCGGCCCTTTATGCAGGTTCTGTAAATCAGGATGTATTCAGCATGCGTGCCCGCGGCTATAAATCTTCTCTTGAAATGGCCCTTTACGGCAACAAGGTACCGACAGAAGTTTATCACAATCTTATAGACTGCGTTCATAAGAACCTGCCTGCCCTTCACGATTATTACAAGCTGCGCCGCGAGGTTCTCGGTCTTGCAAAAGGAGACCTCCGCCATTACGACGTATACGTTCCTCTGGTAAAATCAGTTAAGTCAAAAACAACCTACGAAGAAGCCGTAGAAATCTGCCGCGCCGCCCTTGCACCACTTGGAGCAGAATACACAGACCGCCTTTGCAATGGCTTGCTCAACGGCTGGGCAGACCGCTATGAAAATGTAGGAAAAAGAAGCGGCGCCTTCAGTTCCGGCTGCTACATAGGCGACCCATATATTCTGCTCAACTACAATGAAGACAACATCCGCGACGTCTTTACAATGGCACACGAAGGCGGCCACTCTATGCACAGCTGGTATTCCGTACACTACAATCCTTTTATGTGCTACGACTACACAATTTTCGAAGCAGAAGTAGCCTCAACCTTCAATGAAGAGCTTGTATTTGAATATCTCTATAAAAACGCAAAAGACGACGAGATGACAAAATACCTGCTTTCTATGCGGGCAGATGATATTCTTGCAACCCTTTACCGCCAGACAATGTTCGCAGAGTTTGAGCTTAAGGCTCACGAGCTGGTAGAAAATGGAACTCCTCTTACTGCAGAGCTGCTCCGCAAAATCTACAGAGAGCTTCTGGAGCTTTATTTTGGTCCTGAAATGACTTTTGAGAGCAACAGCGACATGGAAGGCCTGCGTATTCCTCACTTCTACTCAGCATTCTACGTTTACAAGTACGCAACAGGTATTTCTGCGGCTCTTGCACTTGCAAAACGCGTAACAAATGGTGGTGAAGCAGAGCGGGACGACTATTTTGCCTTCCTTAAGAGCGGTGGTTCACGCTACCCTATCGAAAGTCTAAAGGTTGCCGGTGTAGATATGGCAAAAACTGAGCCGGTACAGGCTGCCTGCGATGAGTTTAAGAAAATCGTTGCGGATTTGAAAAAACTGTTGCATAATTAACAGACACCTGTATGAAACGCGTTGCTTTATTGGTACATAATTTAGCAGTTGAATACTCTCTTACTGTTGCACAAGGCGTAGCTTCATTTTTCACTCCAGATAAAGATGTAAAGCTGATTCTTGCTCAGACAAATCAGCCTAACTATCCTCATGGTATTTATGAATACCAGTACTGGACCTCGGCAGAGCTCTTAAAAGCCGAGGATATAGACCTGGTAATGATAGTTACCAGTGCCTATCAGACTTTTATTGAGGCTGAAGAATTAAAAAAATTTCTCAAGCCCTTTTCTAAAAAGCCTATAGTTTCAATTGCGGCTGATCTTCCTTTTGACAACCTTCACTACACTACAAGCGACTGCACCCAGGCATATAATCAGGTTATTGAACATCTGGTAAAAGAACACGGCTGTAAAAACATAGGTTTTCTTTCTGCGGCAGAAACAAAATCTGCCGAAGGAATAGCAAGGCTTGCAGCCTTTAAGGAAGCCCTTAAAAATAATAACCTGATTTTTAACCCGGATAATGTTATAGAAGCAATGTTTGTCCGCGATGCAGCCTACACACTTACCCGAGAAAAATATAAATCAAAGGAAGACGTAAAGGTAGATGCCTTTCTTGCGGCAAACGACCTTATGGCAGAGGGCTGTCTGAAGGCTCTTCAGGAGCTGGGTATAAAAATTCCTAAGGACGTAAAGCTTATTGGCTTTGATGATTCGATTCGGGCCTCCTTTACAAGTCCTTCTCTTTCTACAATAGATCAGAATGTCGCGGGCCAGGGCTATGCCGCAGCCGAAATTGCCTGGAAAATCTTAAATGGCAAAAAACTGCCCCGCGAAACAAAAACTGTTACTGAACCAATATACCGCCAGTCCTGCGGATGTGTAAAAACAAGTAATATTACCTTCGTAAGCCGAAATCAGCAGGGCGAAATTGTTGAAAATCATCATATAAATTCTAATACAATAGAAGAATATACAGAATCTTCAAAGGACATTCTTGGAATTTATACCCTTATAGACATCTTCCATAGAAACCATACTCTGGAAGATTTTTTTAATTCGCTTACAGTAATTGCCGGACAATTAAAATTTGCTTCAATGTCAGTTGTTTTATATGAGGAGCCCCTTTATTTTAAGAAAACTGATAAAATCGAAATTCCAGACAAGGCCTATCTTAAAGCCTTCATTGAAGGAGATAAACAGATTCTTCGTTATAATGAAAAGGGGATTGAAACAAATCCTCATAAAAACCTGATTCCGCCTGATTTTCATTCTACAAATACCGGAACCTATATTATTCACCCTATTTTCGCAGGTGAAAAGCAATACGGCTACCTGATGGTTAAGCCTACTACGCTGAAATTTCAGATGCAGCATGTTTATCTTAAGCTGATTATCAACGCAATTGCCAATGCCTACGATTACACTCAGGCCATTAATAAAAATGAAGCCCTTTCCAACCGCAATGAAAGACTTTTAAGGAATAATCAGGAATTAAACTTCCAGAACAGCATAGACGAGCTTACCCAGGTACTCAACCGACGCGGCTTTATGGAAAAGGCCGAAAAAGAACTCAAAAGAGCAGTAAAAAACGGCCAGAGCGGTATGGTTTTCTTTGCAGATATGGACGGACTCAAGAAAATCAACGACACCTATGGACATAAAGTCGGAGACCTTGCAATCCAGACAGAAGCACGGGTTCTCAGCGCAGCCTTCCGTAATTCAGATATTGTAGGCCGCTTGAGCGGTGATGAATTTGCAATTCTTTCTACAGGGCTTACAAAGGGCTACCTCTCAGCCATAAGGACCAGAATCGAACAGCTGAATCTGCTCCTGTCTCAGGAAGCAGGGCTGCCGGTTACCCTTTCATTAAGCCTCGGACACGTTGCCTTTACGCCTGAAAAATCAAACCTGGATGCCCTTCTCTCCCGCGCAGACGAAAAGCTCTACGAAGAAAAAGAGATAAAGCACGCTTCAAAACAATAAATCCGTCGTTCCGAACCTGTTTCGAAACCTATTCAAAGATGCTGAAACAAGTTCAGCATGACCTTACAACTTTTTCCTAAAGTTTCCACCCCTTTTAACCGATATTAATAAGGTATCACTATGCACTAATTGCATTATATGTCGAACCGTGATAAAATTATTAGGGTGCGAAAAAGTTAGGAGAAGAATAAAGTGAACAAGTCGGAATTTAAAACATTTTTATCAGCTGTTCCAAAGGCAGAGCTGCACCTCCACCTCGAAGCAGTTATCACAATCAGCGGAATCAAAAAGCTTTACAAGAATAAATTCGGCAAAGAAATGACTAAGGAAGAGCAGAAGGAGCTTTTCTCGTATAATGATTTGAACGGTTTTATACAGTCTTTCCTTAAGATTCAGGGAATGTATTCTTCTGTCAATGATTTTAAGATAGTTTTTGATGAACTCGAAAAATATCTGGTAAAAAATGGCATTACCTACACAGAAGTCTTCTTCGCCCCTACAGCCTTCCTCAAAATGGGCTTTAAATATGAGGATATGGTAAAAATCTTCCACGAAAAAATCAGCAAAATCAAAGAAAAACGTGGAATTACAATTAAACTCCTTATGGATGTTTCCCGCACCTTTGGCTGCGAAAATGCAATGCATAATTACGAGCTCTTAAAGCAGTACCCTTGCGAAGATATAATTGGAATCGGTCTTGGTGGCGCAGAAGCAAAAGGCCCGGCAAAAGATTTTGCCCCTGTTTACGAAAAGGCTCTTAAAGAAGGCTGGCACGCTGTTGCTCATGCCGGTGAAGATGTAGGACCGGAATCTATCTGGGATTCTATTAATTTCCTCCATGCTCAGCGAATCGGTCACGGAATTACAGCAATTCAAGACGAAAAACTCATGGAAGAAATCAAAAAGACAAAGCTTCCAATCGAAATCTGTATTACTTCAAATACATTTACAAAGAAAATTGTAAAAAAAGCAAAGGATCATCCGGTTCGTGCTTTCTACGACAAAGGAATCGCAGTAAACATTAATACCGATGACCCTGTATTCTTTAAAACTACCCTGCTCGACGAGTTCTGGATCTGTCATAAAGACCTGAACTTTACAATGGACGAAATCAAGGATCTGGTTAAGAACAGCTTCCGCCAGTCCTTTATGAGCGATAAAGACAAGAAAGCAGCCGTAGCAGCTGTAGATGAGGCCTGGAAGCTGTAGCTGGTAGGGGAAAGCCTTGCTCGAAACACGGCTCGTTGAGCCGTGTGCAGGATACCCCTCGCTCGCACTTCGTTGCTCGCTACCCCTTCTAACGGGGGACACCCCCGTAACGCCCCCGC
>CAMNGG010000196.1 GCA_946537975.1 uncultured Treponema sp.
TCGGCACCTTTTGAAATAAGATACTTAGTGATTTTTTCGTTACCACGCCATACCGCATCCATAACGGCTGTATAGCCACGGTCTTCTGAAGAGGCATTAATGTCTGCTCCAAGTTCAAAAATCATCTGAACAAAATCAAAATTATCATTACGGCAGGCAATATTAAGCATTGGAGTTCCAAGATCATCGCGTGAATTTATACTCATGCCGGCAGCAAGGAATTCGTGTACAACTTCAGGTTTATTCTTAGCAATATAAGTACCAAAGCAGTCTGCAGTATATGGAATACCACGGTCAAGAAGCTTTTTTCTTGAAAGACGCATGCTTGCTTCATCTGCGAGCTTATTATATTTTTTTGTAAGAAGATTAAATAATTCATCTGCAGTTTTACAGGCAATAGCAATATCTTTGCCAAAAAGCATATCATTATAAAGAAGTTTGATATTTGTAAAAACAGGAATTTTCGAAGAAGCAAAAAATCCGAAAACTGCAGAAAGTCCTGCCCCAAGAGAAGCAGCAATATTCTTTTCATCTTCTGCAAAAATAATGCAGACAGCAAGATCAGCAAGATTTTTTTTATTTGCTTTTAAGCTTTCAAGCGTAAGATGACCGGTAAGTACTTTATCTTTTTTATTACTTGTTGTTATAAAAACACTACATTTTGTTTCTAAATCTTTATTATCTGTAATTATAAGCCATTTCATATTGCTTCTATTATAAGGCACGTTAGAACATAATACAAGATAAAATAATAAAATCTGATTTATTACCATAATTAATATTTTTTCTTTTACATTAAATTGTTTATAATTTATAATAGATATAATGAGTGAATTTGTTGAAGCATACAATAAAGAGGTTCTCGAAAATGCAATTTGCTGCTTACAGAAAGGGGAGCCTTATGTATATTCCCTGGTAAGGCCAAGTGCGGAAAACAAAGAAACTCTAAAAAGAATTGTTTTAGAATATTTAACAGCGATAAATAAAGAAAAAGCCTATAATTTATTATGTCTTTGTCTTGAAGAAATAATGTCAAATTCCTTAAAGGCTAATATCAAAAGAGCTTATTTTATTTCTCATAATCTGGATATTAATAATCCTGATGATTATGGAAAAGGAATGGCTTCTTTTAAGGAAGATGGACTTGGAAAAATAAAAGATCAATTCTTTATAAATAAAATTAATTCTATGGGGCTTTATGTAAAACTCATTTTTGCTCTTGAAAACAATAACTTTACGATTGTCGCAAGAAATAACTCTGTTATTTCAAAAGAAGAAATTGAAAGAGTAAATAAAAAGCTCAAGCTTTCTGAAAATAAATCACCTGAAGAATTATTTATGAATTCAATTGATCAGACAGAAGGAGCTGGACTTGGTATTATTATGATAAAAAAAATAATGAGCCAGCTTAGTACTGCTGAAGACTGTTTTACAATAACCGCAAATGAAACTGAAACAATTACAAAATTAATAATCACTCCATAAATTTAAAAAAAAATGAAAAAAATATTATACCTGCTATTATTGCTTTTTTTAACATCAAAGGGCTTTTCAGCCGAAATACAAATAACACATTCTTATAATGCGGATTATAGTCTCTTCCCGGAAAATAAATTTAAGAACTCTTATGTTCAAAATCAGTTAAGTAAATTTCAAGTAAACTATTCTGTCCAGTCTGTATATGTAATTCCTAAAATTGAAGCAAGTGGTTATTCCTGTGAAGAAATTCTTTCAAAATTAGATCAGATGGGTGGCCTTGATAAAGAAGCCTACGGAGTAAGTTATATTGATGCAAGAAGCGGTGAAAGAAAGCCAATTTTCAAAAAATCCTCTTACACAATAAAAGATGCCCTGAATAAAAAGGGGGAATTATATGTAAAGGATAAAGCGGCCGGCGGTCTTTTATTTGATGTTTCTATTGATAAATATGTTGATGTCGATACTTATTATCTTGTTTACGGCTTACTAAAAGAGTCCCCAACAAATTTTTTTGTAAGAGGAATAAAAAAAGAAGAAGCCAGCATCTTCGTTCTTATGCAGGAAAATGAAAGTGAAATCAGAGTTTATGCTCTTATGCAAAGTAAATACAGTCCGGCAAATCACAGATTTTTAAAGTCCTTTGTAGAGGGGGCTGTTTCTGCCAGAGTGATTGAAATTGAAAACTGGTTTTATCGAATGCTTTGTACAAAAAAATAGAAAAATAAATAAAAAGTGAAAAAATTAGAGATAAGGATTTAGGCATAAAAAAAGGCTTCTCACTTTCGTAAGAAGCCTTTGCCACAGGTTAGAATCGAACTAACGACATACGGATTTTCAGTCCGGCGCTCTACCAACTGAGCTACTGCGGCTTGGTTCGTTCCAATATGGTAAATATATAGGAAACCAGCGTTTGTGTCAATAGCATAAGAGGCGGTTTTTCAAAAAAAATAAAAATTTAAATAGGCGGTAAAGCAGGGCTTATGGTATTTAAAAAAGAATAGAACTGTGTTAAAATGACACACATGAATTTAAATAAGAATCTGATTTGTTTTACAGGCGGTGGTACCGGTGGGCATATTTTTCCGGGACTCGCAGTTGCTGATGAACTCAAGACACTTGCCGCTTCAAATAATAAAGAATTAAAAATATGCTGGATTGGCTGTTCAAAAGGAATGGACCGGAATATTGTAGAAAAGGCTTATGGTCCAGACGGAAAGGCAACAGCTGATTCCTTTTATGGTATTCCTTCCGGAAAGCTTAGAAGATATTTTTCTCTTAAAAACTTTTCTGATTTGTTTAGGATTGCCGCTGGTTTTTTTTCTGCATTTCATATTCTGAAAAAAGAAAAACCGGCCCTGCTTTTTTCTAAGGGAGGCTTTGTCAGCGTTCCGCCATGCTTTGCAGCCCACCTTCTGCATATTCCTGTTTTTACACACGAATGCGATTTTACTTTGGGACTTGCAAATCGATTAAATTTTAAATCTGCCGACTGTATGTTTGTTTCTTATGAGGAGACAAAAAACAAACTGAGAGCAGAAGAGCAGAAAAGAGTTGAAGTTACAGGAAATCCGGTTCGACCTGTATTTTATAATACAAGTGCAGAAAATGGCCGCAAATTTTTAGGGCTTGATAAAACTGATTTAAAAAAGCCTCTTCTTTTAATCCTTGGTGGCAGCAGTGGAGCCCGACAGATAAATGAACTTGTTTACAATAATATGGACTATTTGTGTGAAAACTTTATAGTTGTGCATCAGACTGGCCTCGTAAATTCAAATGATACAAGGGAAGCTGAGTTTGCTCAAAAATATAAGGATAACTACAAGCCTTATAATTTTATTTATCAGGAAATGCCAGATGTGGTTTCGGCAGCAGATGTAATACTCAGTCGTTCCGGAGCAAATTCTATCTGGGAAGCGGCGGTTCTTCGTAAGCCTATGGTGCTTGTTCCTTTGTGTGGAAGCGGAACCAGAGGAGATCAGGTAGATAATGCTGAGTTCTTCAAAAGACACGGAGCCGCTGAGGTTTTGCTTGGCCAGGAAGCTGATTCAGAACATCTAAAAACAGCACTAAATCAGATGCTGGATTCTGAAAAACGAGCAGAATATTCTGAAGCATTAAAAAAACTCACAGAAGGAGAAGCGCCCGCAAAAAGAATTGCTAAGCTTCTTTTTGAAAAGATAAACTCAAATAGCGGAGGGGCAGAATGAGTTTTGTAATTATAGACTGGATTTTCAGCGGAATTATTTTAATTTTTGCTGTATCTGGTGTCATTAAAGGCTTTATTGATAACGTTTTTGGAAAAATTGCTTTTATAGCCGGTATACTTTTAGGCTATCTTTTTTATAAGGATATTGCAAAAGGATTATTGAAGGACATAAAGTTTCCTTTTGCTGCCAATGTACTTTCTTTCCTTTTGATTTTTGTAGTTACCTTTCTGGTCATAAAAATCATTCAGATGATTATTTCAAAGGCTTTTCAATGGAGTATATTAAAAAGTCTGGACCGCACCCTTGGCTTTATTTTTGGTCTTGTAGAAGGAGCCGCTGTTGTTTGTCTTGCAATCTTCCTGCTTACAGCACAGCCTTTTTTCAATGTTCAGAATATATTTGACGGAAGCTTTTATTATAACCTTGTAACCAGTATTTTTAATTCTACAAAAGAGGAGATAGGGACTCATGTTTGAAAACCTTGTAAATCAGGAAGCGGGAAAACAGATCGCAAATGATATAAGAAATAACAGGTTTCCCGGAGCCGTATTATACTCTGGTCCGGAAGCCAGTGGAAAGCTTACTGCGGCACTTGAAACCGCAAGAATCCTTTCCTGTCATGAAAAGCCCCAGGGAAAATGGCTTTGTGAATGTCCTTCCTGTTTACAGCATAAAGCTTTGGTATGTTCAAATCTTTTGCTTTTAGGTCCCCGTGATTGTTCTCTTGAAATTACCGCAGCGGCTAAAACCTTTACAGAAGCTCATTTTATAAATGCGAAGTATAAAGATGCAACCCGATATCTTTTTTTAAGAAGCGTAAGAAAACTGACACTTCGTTTTAACAGTATTTTGTGGGAAGGAGATTCCAATCTTAATAAAATTGGAAGTCTTATAGAAGAGATAAACGAAAATCTGGAACAGCTGGATTTTCCGCGAGAGCTTCCTGATATAACAGAAGTAAAAAAACTTTGCGAAGAAATTGCAAAGCTCTGTACTAAGCTCGAAAATGATTATCTTTATGATTCAATACCTGTAAATCAAATAAGAAATATGGAAGCCTGGGCCCATATAAAATCAGAAGAAGGAAAGAAAACTGTAATAATTGAAAATGCCGAACGTATGCAAAACAGTGTTAGGAATGCCTTACTTAAAATTCTTGAAGAGCCTCCTGAGGACGTAGTTTTCATATTACTTACTTCAAAGCGCAATGCAATTATGCAGACAATTCTTTCCCGTGTAAGAAATTACAATTTTCTGGAACGTTCAATTGAAGAGCAGCATGATGTAACTGAAAGGGTGTTTCATAACACAGATTTTAAAGGAAGCATAAATGATTATCTGCTTACTTATCTTCCGGTAACTCCAGGCGAAATAAAAACAAATTCGAGAACATTTTATAATTCAGTTGCGAACAGACAGATATGTGATATAGAAGAAATCGTAAAAAATTGTAAAGACTTTTATCCAAGAATTGAATTGCGATTATTCCTTCTTAATATTGTTCAGTTTATGCGCCCGATGCTAAACACACAGGCAGGAAGTGAAGCTGTGGCTAAAGCAATGCAGCTGTTAAGAAACTGCAGTGACAATATTACCTTGTATAATCAGAAACCTGCCAGTGCCTTAGAAATTCTTTTACGTGATTTGTTTGCTTTAAATAACTCCTTTGGAGGTATATTTTGCGCGGCTATGTAAAAAGAGTAAAACAGAAGGCAGAAAAGCTTTCTAAAGAACAGCTTCTTTCTCTTCTTGAAACAATGGTAGAAGAAAATGAAAGCCTTTACTCTGTACTGGAATCCCTTTCAACAGGGCTTCTTATTATTAATGATGATTTTCAGTTATTGCGTTATAACACAATAGTTGAAAGCTGGCTTCCTTTTTCCGCAAGACTTGATGATATTCAGGGAACAGACGTCAGAGTATGGGAATGCATTGATGACGAAGAGATTGCGGCCTTTTTACGAAAAAGCATGGAAAAGGAAATCACCAACTGCTCTGAGGACTTTTCAATCGTAACGTCGGGTGGTTCTATCCGCTTTCTTACAATTACTATTTCGCCCCTTGTTAGTGACGGCGAACTGATTGGTAAAGTAATTCTTGTTCGTGATATAACTGAAAAACGAAATCAGGATGTGCTTCTACACAGAATGGAAAATCTTGCAAATCTAACAAACCTTGCGGCCGGAATGGCACATGAGATTAAAAATCCCCTGGGAGCCATCAGTATTCATATTCAGCTGATTCAAAAGGCACTGGAAAAAGCGCGGGAAAATGCTGATAAACTGCCGGCTAAAAAATTTGTCGAAGACCATATTGATGTTGTAAACGAAGAAATAGATCATCTCAATAAACTGGTTATGGATTTTCTGCTTGCGGTACGACCGGTAAAAGCAAAGCTCGAATTAAAGGATCCTGACAAGCTTGTCGAAAGTCTTGTAGATTTCTTTAAGCCGGAATTTAACAAAGACGGAATTGAAGTTGATTTTACAGAAAGCGGAAACGGAAAAAGAATTATGCTTGATGAAAAGCTTTTCCGCGATGTAATTATGAACATTTCCCAGAACAGTCTTGCGGCTATCAAATCGAAATTTGAAAATAAAAAGGGAGGAAAACTCTCTTTATACAGCTGTGAAAAAGACAATAAGTATTTGCTGAAAATTTCTGATAACGGCTGCGGTATGAGTGATGAGACTCTTGCCAAGCTTTTCGAACCCTATTACACAACCAAGGCAAATGGAACAGGACTTGGAATGACGATGGTATATAAAATAGTAAAAGAGTTCTCAGGCGAAATTACCGTAGATTCAAAGGAAGGTGAAGGAACTGCTTTTATTCTTTCCTTCCCGATTCCGCAGAAAGATGTAAAATTACTCAGCTCGGAGGAACGCTAAATGGTTATCTTAACTATTGATGATGAAGAGAATATCCGTAACGGACTTGCAGATAATTTCGAGCTTGAAGGCTATGAAGTAAAACAGGCGGCTAGTGGAGAGGAAGGTCTAAAGCTTATTGCCGAAGGCGGAATCGATCTTGTGATTACTGACCTCCGTATGGATGGAATCAGTGGAAGCGAAGTTGTAAAAAAAGTTACCAGCGAGCATCCGGGAATTCCGATTATTGTTTTGACTGGTCACGGTAGTATTGATGATGCAACTGCGGCTTTAAAAGCCGGCGCTTTTGATTTTTTGACAAAGCCGCTGGATCTTGATCACTTAAATAAAATTGTAAAAAATGCCTTGCAGGGAAAAATTCTTGCGGAAGAAAATCGACAGCTCCAGGCCAAGCTTTTGAAGTCGCAGAACGGCGATGAGATGATTGGTAAGAGTGATTCTCTGGGCCGCGTACGACAGATGATTTCCAAGGCGGCACCTACTCGGGCAAGCGTTTTAATAACCGGCGAAAGTGGTGTTGGTAAGGAGCTTGTTGCCAGGGCTATACACGAGCAGTCTGACAGAGCTAAAGGGGCTTTTGTAGTTGTGCATTGTGCCGCCTTGAGCGAGACCTTAATTGAAAGTGAACTCTTTGGTTTTGAAAAGGGGGCTTTTACCGGCGCTGAAAATTTACATAAAGGGCGCTTTGAGCTTGCGGATGGCGGAACAATTTTTCTTGATGAAATTGGTGAAGTAAATCTTGCGACCCAGGTAAAGCTGCTTCGCGTTTTGCAGGAACATAAGTTTGAACGGGTAGGCGGAGAGAAATCTATTGAAGTTGATGTCCGTGTTGTTGCTGCCACAAACAGAAATCTTGAAGAAGAAGTGAAGGCCGGAAAATTCCGCGAGGATCTTTTTTACCGACTGAATGTTGTGCGCATAGAAATGCCGGCCCTTCGTGAACGCATGGATGACATACCGCTTTTGATGCATGCCTTTTTGCGTGAGTTCAACATTGAAAATAAAAAGAACATCAAAGGCTTTGACAAGGCATCGAAGGCCGCAATGATAAAATATACCTGGCCGGGAAATATCCGCGAGCTGAAAAACGCAGTTGAAAGTGCTGTTGTTATGTGTACAGGTGATGAAATTAAAATGGAAGATTTACCGAGGGCTCTGAGAAGTCAGAGCGAGGAAAAGGTAATTACAATTCCAATCGGCATTACAATGGACGAGGCGGAGAAGATTATCATTCAGGAAAATCTGGCAGCTAACAAAGGTAACAAATCCAGGACAGCAGATATTCTTGGAATCGGAAGAAAGACTTTGCACAGAAAACTGGAAGAGCTTCAGATAGAATAGATTGCCACACGGATTGGAACCAGCTAACGCTGGTTCTTTTTTTTAGGTTTGATAATTATATTAATATAAAGATTTTACGTTAGTAAAATCAAAATCCGTGTGGTTAAAAATTTTATAAAAAGAGCACTGTGTATTATATAATACAGTATAATAAATTATACGTGTATACTATTTTATACCAAAGAAATCACATAAGATTTTATACGCTTCTGTAATAACATCTATAGTTTTATGTCTACTATTTTCTACATCTTGAGAAGTTTGTATAGTCTTTTGTGTGTCCGGATGGTTTTCTTTTAGCAGTTTGTGATACTGCTTTTTAATATCTTTTGCTGTAAAAGGGTACGCTATATCTAGTGTATCAAGTGCTTTTTGTATATGAGGTGGAAATTGCATATTATATGTATATTTATGCAGTTTTATCACTTCGCCAGTTGGATTGCCTCGCCCTGCGGTCTTGAAATGACGATTATTCGTCTTTTCAGCTGATTTCTTGTTATTTACGGTAGATTTTTCGCTTTTGTTAAATGAAAAATGACCAGATTCTTCGATTTTTTCGTCAGAAGTTACCTGGTCATTTTGATTTTCTTGAGGAATTTTGCCTGATTCTAACGCATCATTGAGCATTTCGCCCAGCTTGTCGTACATATCAGGCATAATTACTCCGATTGCAGGTGGTTTCGATACGGCCTTCGGCCTGCTCAACCACCGTAATTCATTAGATCTCTGTTCCCGAAGAAATTACTGCACCCTTACGGATTACGATAATTCCGTCTGCACTGTAGAAGCTGCCGTGGTCACCGTCCTCGTATTTCTTGCCGCTTACGCCGATTTTACAGTTATCGCCGATTTTTGCATTCTTATCGATGATTGTGTTGGCAATCTGGCAGTTTTTA
>CAMNGG010000197.1 GCA_946537975.1 uncultured Treponema sp.
ACAGAAACATCTGTCATTCCTTCCTGAACAGAAAGCAGACTGTGGGCAAGGGCAGCCTGTCGCTTAGAAATTTTTGATTTATCATAGCGGATTCGAATCCGCCCTGGCAGAGAATGCTTTACTGTAAATTCCATAAATGCCCCGCTTATGCGTTAGCCTTTGCGTCCTGTTCGGCTTTTACATCCTCGGCATCTTCTTTAATTGTTTCAAAGTATTCTTTGGCATCATCCTTGAGCTGAAGTCCGCCTGCAACAACCTTGGCACAGCCTTTTCTGAAGGTATCTGTCTTAATCAAAGCGGCAGCTGCGAGACCTGCAACTACTCCCCAAAGAAATTTCTTACTTCCGTCTGTCATATCAGGCTCCTATAGTTTTATTAGTATTAACTAACAATACCACTAAACTAAGTTATTTGCAACTAACTTTTTGAGCGAAAAGTGTTAAAAGTTTAGCGGCTTTTGGTAGAGCTACTAAAACCCGCTATGTAAAATCTCTCTAAGTTAGTTTTATCTAACTTTATTTCCTTATGGAGGATTTTATGAAAGTTTCAAAAATCAATAAGTTTTTTCGAAGGATCGGCGAAGCGCAGATTAAACACCGCAAGCTTTGTCTGATTATCCTTTTTGCAGTTACACTCATTTGTCTTTCCGGAATGCGTAACTTCCGTTCAGAAAGTTCTAACAGCGACTGGATTGTAAATGGCAGCGAAATCAAAAAGAACTCTGACCATTTTAAGGAAGTTTTCGGTAATGATCAGTATGTTCTTGTTCTGGTTCAGGCAGATGACGTTTTTGCCCCTGATGTTCTTAATATGATTGACCGTCTGGGAGAGCGTCTCGAAACAGAAGTACCTTACGCCGATAAGGTTACGTCCCTTACAACAGTTTCCATCCCAATTGGCGATGAAGAAGGCTTCGAAGTAAAAAGCCCTTTCAACGACGGAATCCCAACCGATGCCCGCGAGCTTGCTGAAAAGAAAGCCTTTATTATGAGCCGAGAGTCTATCGTAAACAACCTTGTTTCCGACAATGCAAAAGAATGCTGGATTTCCTTAAAGCTTAATCCTTTCAAAAACGAAAGCGAAGATGTTTCTGCCGTTGGTCATGCAGCAGAAAAAGTTATCATGAGCGATGAGTTCAAAAGCGACCGCTGGACCCTCATGCCAATCGGAAGCGCCTACACCACTGCCGAAAAGGAAGATGTTCTCACAAAGGATTTTGCTTCCAGAATTGCACTCGGCTTCCTGGTTATGTTGATTTGTCTTATCATTTTTGCACGTTCTCTTTCCGGTGTAATTGTTCCTTTCCTTGCAACTCTTTTTGGAATCGGTACAGTACTCGGCTTTACAGGTCTTATAAATGTTCCAGCTGATTCTGATATGATGACACTTCCTGTTCTTTTGGGAATGGCTCTTTCAATCGGCTATGCTCTCCACTACATCAACGCATTTAAAATGCACTTCCGCCAGACCGGTAAAAGGAAGGAATCTGTAATTGAAGCAGTCGGCGAAACCGGCTGGCCAATTTTATTCACTGTAATTACCACTGCAGTTTCACTCCTTTCCTTCCTCTTTGCAAACATCCGTCCTATGATCTGGCTTGGTGCAGTTGCGTCAACAGTTGTCATCATGGTTTATCTTTATGTTGTAATTTTGATTCCGATTTTCCTCAGCTTTGGAAAAGATAAAGAGCCAGCCCTTGCGGAAACAAAGGGCGCAACAAAGGCAGACCTGGCATTTGAAAACATCGGTAAAAAGATTGTAAAACGCAGTAAGCTCGTTACTATAATTTCTATGCTTGTGATTGTTCTCTGTATTCCGGGCCTTCTGAAAATGGAAGTAAACATGGACTACCTGAAGTTCATGGGTAACAAGGTTCCATTTGTTCAGCGAATCGAAAAAATTCTTGAAACAAAGCTGGGAAATATTTACAGCTATGACGTTATGATTGAGTTTGATGAAGAGGATGCTTTTAAAGATCCTGAAAACATGCTTGCCCTTGATAAACTTGAAAAGGACCTTGGAAAGCTTCAGATGACAAAAATCACAAACGGCAAGCCTCGAGTTAGAAGCATCACGAGACAAGTAAAGGAAATGTACCGCGTTCTCAATGGCGATGATCCGGCCTTCTATAAGATTCCTGAAGAACAGGATATGCTTACCCAGCTTCTCTTCTTCTATGAGATTTCAAACAGCGAAGCTCTCTTTGACGAACTTTCCGAAAGCTACAATGCAGTTTATGCCCACGTTGAAATTTCTGATTACAATGCAAACCTGATTGTTGAAGATATAACCGCCGCAGAAGAATCAGCAAAAAAATACTTTCCGACAGCCCATGTTGCAGTTGTAGGAACTATTGCCGAAAATGCCGCCATGAACGAAACAGTTGTAAAGAGTGAACTCAAATCCTTTGGAGCTTCCTTCCTCATGATTGCCATTCTTTTGATAATCGTATTTGCAAGCATCAGAACAGGCCTTATTGCAATGATTCCAAATCTTGCACCGGTTCTTCTGATTGGTGCAGTTATGGGTTACTTCCACATGGCTCTTGATGAACTTACAATGATGATTATGCCAATGATTTTAGGAATTGCAGTTGATGATACAATTCACTTCTCAAATCATATCAAGACGAAACTGGAAACAGGCAGAAACTATGCAGACGCTGTTACAGAAAGCTTCCGCGAAATCGGAAAAACTATGGGAACCACAACCTTCATTTTGTGCGCAATGTTCCTCATGTACTGCTTCAGCCCTATTACAGCAATGTTCAGAATCGGACTTCTTTCGATGATAGGTTTAGGCTCTGCCCTTATTGCAGACTACACCCTCACCCCAGCTTTGATTTATCTAACAAAGCCGCTGGGAAAGAAACTTGATAGTCGTGACTAACAATGTTATGATAGTCTTATCCTATGAGTATAAATAAAAATGTAGTCGTCCAGGGTAAGGCTATCAAACTTGAGCTTGACGGAAGCGGTTCCCTTTCAAACTCTTTTGGTAAACTGAATTTGGAAAAAACAAAAAATCGTGAAAACATAAACTATCACAGCTGGAATGTACAGGTCCAGAAAACAACCTTTGCCGAAGAAAAAGACAATTGCGGCCGGGATGAGATTCAGATTATGTTCAATCTGAGTCAGGATATCAGATGGGCCTATTCCTTTCACACAGGCAGCGAGACAGTTGAAATGTCTAAGGGTGAGGTCTGTGTTTTCAGAAACAATAATTATGCCACAGCAATGACTTACGAGGCCGGAGCAAATTTTGTTTTCAAAAATCTTCAGATGCCTACAAGCTACTTTCAGGAACTGCTTTCAAAATATTTTACAGACCAGAAGGTCACAAATCTGAAAGAACATTTTTTAACCCACGTTACAAAAACAACAATTACACCGGAGATGTACCGCGTTCTTTCCGAAATAGATACCGCCGACCGCTTCAAAGAATACGAAGGCGTTTACACCGAAGGCAAGATGATTGAACTCACAGCCCTGATTCTTTACGGAATTGCCTATCATAAAACAGATGAAATAAAACGCCTTCCCCAGCCAAACAAAAATGATATTGAACGTGTAGAAAGCCTGCGCGAAAAAATCCAGCGGAACCCCGCCCTGGAATATGATGCCCAGACAGTCGCCGAAGAACTTGGAATGAGCATCAGTAAATTAAACAGAATCTTCCGCACAATGTACGCCACTTCCCTGCACTCCTATGTTCAGGACAAGCGCCTCGAATACGCCGCCCGCCTTCTACAGGAAAATGACTTACCAATTTCCCAGGCAGCCCAGTTGTCAGGCTACACAAACATGAGCCACTTCTCAAAATCCTTTGTGAAAAAGTTTGGAGTGCTGCCAAAGGATTATTAAGACTCTCGCGCACTACTTTTCAAGCTCCATCTTAAAATCACAGAGCTCGTCACCAGCGCCAATTGTTTTAGTTCTTGTAAACTTAAGGCCCGGCAGATTTCCGTAAGAATGCACATCATTTTCACAAAACAAAACATTCAGCTCAGGACAGCCTGCTTCTGTAAGGTAGGTGT
>CAMNGG010000198.1 GCA_946537975.1 uncultured Treponema sp.
TCACGAGAAATCGTCAATGCATTCTCTACCTGTAATCTTGATAACCTTCATGCCAGCTATCAGATTATCCGCGAGCTTTCTAAGATTGTGGATTTGACCGGAAAAACAGAAGACCTTGTTATTGTTTCTCCTGATACTGGTGCAATTGATAGAAATAAATTTTATGCCAGCGGTCTCAAGCTGCCGCTCGCTATGATCTACAAGGAGCGCGATTACTCTATCGTAACTCAGGATGCTCATTCTACAAACATTAAGTCTGTTAAACTCCTCGGTGATGTAAAGGGTAAGGTTGCCTTCCTTGCTGATGATATGCTTGGAACTGGTGGAACTTTGCTTAAAGCTATGGAGTTCCTCAAAGGTCAGGGGGCTACAAAGGTTATTTGTGCTATTTCCCTTCCTTTCTTTACCGGCGATGCAATCAAGAACTTTGATGAAGCTTACGAAAAGGGCCTCTTCTACCGTATCATCGGTACTAACGCTGTTTACCACGAAGAGCTTTTGAAGCGCGAGTGGTACATCAGTACAGATGTAAGCGGCCTTTTTGCAAACGTTATTACCCGTATTCACTACAATCAGTCGCTGAGCGAACTGCTTGATAATAGAAATATTATTGAGAAAGTTGTAAAGCACGAGTAGGGGCCGAAAATGCGGTGGTTTCGATACACCGCTATCGCGGCACTCAACCACCGTAGTTGACTGTTGATTGAGTAGTACTTAACCACCGTACCTTGTGCTTTTTGTCATGCCGAACTTGTTTCGGCATCTCCTGACAGAGACCCCGAAACAAGTTCGGGGTGACGGATTTTTTCTATGAGTCATACAATTTTATGCGTGGACATTGGAACGACTTCGCTTAAGGCGGCATTTATAACGCCCCTCGGCGAGGTCGTTTCTTTTTGTTCAATTCCAGTTGAAGATTCTCAAAATACAGAAAGCTCCGGCTCTAAAAATGAGTTTGCGGCCTGTCTATGGTACGGGGCTTTTTTTAAGGCTGTATGTGAACTGAAAAAACAGTGCCTTCAGACCGGACAGTCTCCTGGTCAGATTTACAAAATTGTAATTTCCGGTAACGGGCCTACTGTTGTTTCTGACTGCGGTTATACAGTTTTCTGGAATGATGATTTGTCTGATGTTAATCTTCCGGAGGATGCTGAAGTCCAAAAGTCTCTCTTTATTCCAAAGCTTCTTGCCTTAAAAAATCGTGATAAAAAAATCTATAAAGAGTCCCGCTGGATTTTTTCCGGTCCCGAATATCTGATTTATGTTCTTACGGGCCAGGCGATTACGATTCTGCCGGAAGAGCGTTTCAGGCCGGCATACTGGAGCGAAGAGGTTTGTAAGACCTGTGGTCTTGATTTAAAAAAACTGCCGCCCTTTGTTGGAATCGGAGCTGTCTGCGGTACTTTGTTCAAAGAGCTTGCGGAAGAACTGACTTTCTGCGGAGATGGAGCGGGCATTCATTTTTCACCTGATTGCCGGGTTATTGCCGGCGGTCCTGATTTTATTGTGGCTCTTATTGGAACCGGAACCTTGCGTGCCGGCCGTCTCTGCGACCGCTGTGGCAGCTCTGAAGGTCTGAACTTCTGTACAGACCGCCCAGTTACCGGAGATGGCTTGCGTACCTTGCCTTCTGTTATTCCGGGCTTATGGAACCTTTCTTATCTGATCCCGAACAGCGGGGAGCTTTCTGAGGAAGAGAGACTTGCTGCGGTAGAGAAGGGTGTAAATACTCTGAAGGCTGCGGCTGAGGCTGCGGGGATTTCTTTTCCTTCTGAAATGGCTGTTACCGGCGGCCAGACAAATGACGAACTTCTGCTTAAAGAAAAAGAGCGGCGTTTGAATATGAAAATACTTCGTCCAAAAAATAATTTTGCTCACTGTGAGCTTCTTGGAGATGTCTGTGCCGGAGTTATGGAAGTTGATTATTTTAAGTCTCTTCAGGAAGCGGCTGATTTTATTGTGAAGTTGGAGCCTTATGAAAATCTATAAAATCCCGACCGACCTTCGTGCCTTTATTTTTGATATTGACTCGACTCTTTATACTAATGCGGCTTATGCCTTTGAACAGGTGGACTGTCAGGTGCGTCAGTTTGCAAAAGAGCGGGGGATTAGTGCGGACGAGGCGAGGCGCATGGTGGCCGATTATCGTAAGAAGTTTGCGGCTGAGCATGAGGGCAGCAAGGTAAGTCTTGGAAATACTCTGCTTGCTTTTGGAGTTCCCATTGAGCAGAGTGTTGAGTGGAGGCGGAAGCTTCTGGAGCCGGCTGATTTTCTTGGCCGCGACGAGAAGCTTATACAGACCCTTATAAGTCTTAATAAAGATTTTATGCTGATCTGTGTAACAAATAACCCTGTTTTACCGGCGAGAAAAACACTGGAGGCCATAGGGGTTTCAGATTTTTTTCCAGAAATTGTAGGTCTTGATACCTGTTTTAAATCAAAGCCTGCGCTTGAGCCTTTTGAGACTGCTGTAGAGCGTCTTTCAAAATCAGCCTGCGACAGGGGAGAAATGCCGATTTCTGCTGAAAACTGTCTTGCCGTTGGTGACCGCTACGATATGGATATCAAATTACCCCTGGAAATGGGTATGGGCGGTATTTTGGTAAGTGGTGTAGAAGAAGTATACCAAATTCATAAAAGTGTGTTATAATAGAAGACAATGAAAACGCGTCCATTCATTTCTAACATTGAATTGACCAATGATGGCCAGCTTTCTCTCTTTTTTATTGGAACTGGAAATGCTTTTACTAAGACTGCATTCCAGACTAATCTTCTTATAATAAAAGGAAAAAGTCACCTTCTGGTTGATTGTGGAACTCTGTGTTCTTATGCCTTTGAAAATGTTTATAATGGTAAAATCACAGACATCAAAAATCTGCTTTTGACACATCCTCATGCAGATCATATCGGTGGTGTAGAAGAACTTGCTCTTGCGGGTAAATATATTACAAAGCGGCGGCTGAATATTATTATTACTGATGAGTTTAAAAAGGCTCTCTGGAAGGAATCTCTTTGTGGTGGCATTCAATACAGCGAAGAGGGCAAAATGACTTTTGATGATTATTTCAATCAGATTAAGCCAAAACAGATTCTGAAAAAGCCTTTCCAGATGTACGAGGCAGAGGTTGAAAACATCAATATAAAGCTGTTTAGAACCCGGCATGTTACAACAAGAAAAGATTCTTTAAAACATTCGCAGATTTCCTATGGACTGATTATTGATGATAGGATATTATTTACAGCCGATACTCAGTTTAATCGTCCTCAGCTTAAGTTTCTGCTGGATAATTATCCTAAAATCGAAGTAATATTCCACGATTGTGATGTTATGGGCTATTCGCGCGGTGTTCATGCGGCTTACGATGAGCTTGTTACTCTTCCTAAGGAAATAAAGGAAAAAACAATCTTGTGCCATTATTCAGAGGCAGTGAGTACAATTGATGCTCTGGTAGATGGTTTTGCAGGCCTTGCCAAGCACTGGGTATATTACGATTTTGATTAGTTTTAGCATTTTGCTATCGTAATACCTAAGCAAAAGGTAGTGCGTTCGAATCGAGTTTTTATAAAATGCGATTCGAGAATTATTGTGAATTTTTTTTGGTCCTGTAGCTCACTTGGATAGAGCGGGGCTATAAGTAAAATGCTAAAAACTTCGCTGGCGCAAAGTTTTTTTAACGCATTTTGCTATCGTAATACCTAAGCATCAGGTAGTGCGTTAGAATCGCATAATCATCGTGAGGATGCGATTCTAAAATTAGATTTTTTTAGATTCAGTAGCTCAGCTGGATAGAGCATCCGCCTCCTAAGCGGAAGGTCGTGCGTTCGAATCGCATCTGAATCATAGCTCATTTGGATAGAGCAATTTATGTGGTAAAATGCTAAAAAACTTTTCTGTGGAAAAGTTTTTTTTAACGCATTTTGCTATCATAATCCCTAAGCAAAAGGTGTGCGTTCGAATCGCATTTGGGTCATACTTCAATATACGGAGATTTATATGAAAAAGTTGTTGGTGGCTTCTTCTAATCAGGATGTGCTTAATGTTGTTAAGAATGCCTGCCTGAATTATTCTGATCACTTTGAGCCTATTTTTTGTCCGGAAACAGATGAGGCTTTAAGCTTTGTTGATTACGAATTACCTGAAATTAAGATTCTTGATTATACTTCTAAAGATATAAATAGTACCGCAATTCTTGAGACAATCCGTTCGGATCCATGGCTTCATAATGGCGGAATCATTGTTATTGCGGGCAGTCCTTCTGAGGCTCAGAAAATTGAAGAGCTTAAAGATCCTAACATTCTGATTGTTCAGACTCTCTATACCTTCAAGCAGAATTTTGTAGGCCTTTTGCGCAGTCTTATCAGAAATCAGCAGTTCCTTTTTAATCGTGGAATGCAGGATCGAATGGGAACTGAAGAAATCGGGCAGTTTGTCTGTGATAATAATCCAATGGATATCCGCCTCTATACCGGCTTCCTTGTAAACTATCTTTACTGTACAAACCGTATTGATGATGACGGTCGCTTTGCCCTTCAGTCTACACTCATGGAGCTTCTTACAAATGCACTTGAACATGGAAACTGTGGAATTACATATGATGAAAAATCAGAATGGTTGAATAAGGGTGGGGTTATTCTTGATTTGATTAATCAGAAGCTGCAGCTGCCCGAATATGCAGACCGTAAGATTCATATTGAATATGAGATTGGAAAGGAAAAATCAACCTTTAAGATTAAAGATGATGGAGAGGGTTTTGACTGGAAAGCCAGAATGGCAGATGATACTCCAATGATGGAAGAAGCTCATGGCAGAGGAATTGCTCTTTCAAAATCTCTCGTTTCAGATCTGCGCTACAACGATAAGGGTAATGAGGTTGCTTTTGATATCCAGAATATCAGAAACGTTTCAAGCAGTATTCCGGGAATTATGATTCCTTTTAAGGCTGTTGAATATAAAAAGTATGATATAATCTGTCGACAGAATGAGCCTTCGAATGATTTGTACTTTATTGTTTCCGGCCGCTATGGTGTTTATGCAAACCGCAAACTGATTTCGGTTCTTACTCCAAATGATATGTTCATTGGTGAGATGGCCTTTCTTTTGAACGACCGTCGTTCCGCAACAATTATGGCTGCTGAAAACGGCAAACTGATTCGTATTCCAAAAACACAGTTTTTAAATCTTATCAGAAAGAATCCGCATTACGGACTCTTCCTTTCAAAGCTGCTGGCTCAGCGTGTAATCAGACAGAACAGAAGAACCCTTAAGCTGTCGGCAGAAATTGCTCAGTTGAAAGGGCAGAAATAAAGGTGGTTTCGATACACTTCACTTCGTGAAGCACTCAACCACCGTTACATTATCGGTGGTTGAGTAGGCCGAAGGCCGTATCGAAACCATATAAAAAGAGATGCTGAAACAAGTTCAGCATGACGCATATTATTAGAACAATCCCGAAATTACTCCGTTATCATCAACATCAATATCCAGTGCTGCTGGTGCCTTTGGAAGACCTGGCATTGTCATGATGTCACCGGCAAGGGCTACTACAAAGCCAGCCCCTGCGTAGAGCTGAACGTCTCGAACCGGGAAGGTGTATCCGCTTGGAGCGCCAATCAGTTTTGGATCGTGGCTGATTGAGTTTTGAGTTTTTGCGATACAAACAGGAAGCTTGCCGTAACCGTTTTCTTCAAAAGTCTTGAGCTTTTTGAGGGCGGCAGAATCAAAGTCAACGTCTGCGGCGCGGTAAATCTCTTTAGCAATTTTTCGGATTTTGTCTGCGAGCGGAAGCTCCAGCTCATAAAGAGGGTGGTAGTTTGCCTTTCCGCTGTCTGCAATTTCTGCAACAACGCGAGCCAGTTCTGCGGCACCTTCGCCGCCTTTTCCCCAGCCTTCAGAAAGAACTGCTGTTGAACCGTTGTCGCGGCAGAGCTTTTCGAGCAACTGGATTTCTTCATCAGTATCAGTTATAAATTTGTTTACGGCAACTACAGCAGGGAGACCGAACTTTGCAACGTTCTCGATATGAGTCTTGAGGTTTGCAAAGCCTTTTTCGAGGGCTGTTGTGTCTGGTTTTGCCAGATCTGCCTTTGCAACGCCACCGTGCATCTTAAGGGCTCGGATTGTTGCAACAATAACTACAGCACTAGGCTTGAGGCCTGCGGCGCGGCACTTGATGTCTAAGAACTTTTCTGCACCAAGGTCTGCGGCAAAGCCTGCTTCTGTTACAACATAATCGCCTGTAGCAAGGGCGCAGAGAGTTGCGTTTACACTGTTACAGCCGTGGGCAATATTTGCAAAAGGTCCGCCGTGAACAAAAGCAGGATTCTTTTCCAGAGTCTGAACAAGGTTTGGTTTAATTACATCTTT
>CAMNGG010000199.1 GCA_946537975.1 uncultured Treponema sp.
GAAGTGAAGACTGGTGCAAGCGCAGGTTTTTCAAATAACCTTTTTGCGGCCAACGAGTTTATGAAAAAAGACCTGGTTATTGATTTGCGCAAAATTGCGGACGACTGTCCTAAAAATGGCTTTAATATTCGTGCAGATGTAGCTCCATCAATCGGCTTTAATCTGAATATCCGCGACTTCCATCTTGGTCTGACTGGTGGAATTGATATGTATGAAAGCCTTTCTGTTGGTCAGGATTTGTTCAACTTCCTGGGCTATGGTAATTCAATTGGCGACACCTTAGATTTTACTTTTACAAATGATACTGATGTTTTTAGTGTTACTACTTTAGATGTAGGCTTTAAGCTCGGAAAACTTGCTATTGATGTTCAGCCGTCTATCTTCCTCCCTATTCTTTCTATTCGTGGTGGCGGCGGAAAAGCTACGGTCATCAATGACAAAGACGGAAATCTGAATGTTAATGTAGATATGAATATGGATGTTTATTCCATAGTTGAGTTAAAAACTACAGATGATAAAAATATCAGCTTTGATGCAGAAAAGATTGAAGCTGCTTTCCGTTCCGGCTATGGTTTTGACCTTGGTGGTGGAGTTACCTTTCCAATTACAAATTCCTTCCTTGTTTCTGGAACCTGTAGAATTCCTGTCTTCCCGGGCTATCTCGACAATAAGGCTACTATAAATGGTGGCTTTGAGTATAAGATGAAGCTTACAGATTTTGAAAGCTCAGAAAAGAAGACTAGAGATGTTACTGTAACTAATGAAACTGCAAAGCTTGTTGTACATCGTCCGCTCAAATTAAATGTCTATGCAGAAAAGAATCTTCTTGGAACTCTTTTCAATCTAAAGGGTGGTGCAGGTTTTGGTATTAGAAGACCATTCTGTGATGCTGCTGTATTCTATCCTGAATACTATCTTGGTTTCACTCTTAACCTCATAGATATTTTCAAGGTTCGCCTCTCAACTGAGTATACAAATCAGCTCTTTATTCATCAGCTTGGAACAACTGTAAATATCCGTATTCTCCAGCTTGATCTTGGTGTTTCAACTCAGTCTTCAAGCTTTACTAAGAGTATGGCAGTTGCCGGTATCGGCGCATATGCTTACGTAACTATGGGATTCTAGTAAACCTTTAAGCCCTGTTACTCACATAAAAAAAACACCTGGCCAACGGAATGATGTTGTTGTCCAGGTGTTTTATATTCCGTAAAATACAAATTACTTTTCGTTTTACTTATTTCAGTAATTACTTCAAATATCTTATAAGCAATTCGTGTAGAAATTTCAAAAATCTCTTACTCAAGATTTTCCGTTTACTTCTTCTTTGCAGATTAAAGAAGGTTTTAGAGCATCAATCATTGAATGTAGATTTAACTCTTCGAGTCTTTCGCGTATATCATAAGTTACATAAATATTAAAAGAATAAAGGTGTCCAGGATTTTTATTTAATGCATTAACTTTATCCGCAACATTATCAACATTCCTAATTTTTTCAAACTGAGGAAAAAGTGGTTTTTGTTAAAATATAAATAGAACCTAATTTTTAAATCATTTTATTATTTCTTTAATTGAGTTACTTTATCTGATAAAGAAATTAGTCTTATTTCTGACATACATTAAGCAAGCCAATTTAATGCCTTTGTAGTTATTTTTTTGTACCAATCTTGTTCGTTCAAACATGATGAAATAATACTAGCAGAATATTCACAGAACTTTCTTACTTGTTCAGGATTAGGAACATAACTTGCTTTACTAGAGTCTTCTATCATTTTTCTAAAAACATTCAATTGGATAGGAATAATAATTGACTTACCACCATAGTATGAAATATTCATATTATGTAATGCGTAAAAATGAGCAATACAAGCTTCATTTATTGTAGGAGCAATAAAAAAACAGTAAGAAGGTTTATTAGTTTCTTTTTTTATTTTTGCTAAATGCCTTGATACTGGTTCACCTTCCATTTCATATTGTCTCTGTCCTGTAGCCATAGTAACTTCAACGGTTAAATTAAAATCGTCATAATCACATACAATATCTGCCATATTACCTTGTGCAGTTGCCATTGGTTTTCCGAAATCATCAAATTTTAAATTAGCTTTTATATTTCCTCCATCTAACATTGTCATTCCACGCCAAACGTTCCATTCCAACATTAATGAAGTATCATATAATTCATTATTTTCAATCCGTGTAAATACATCTTGGATTTCATCATATTGTTTAAAATCTTTAATATTCTTTACTTGCTCATCAATAATTTTGATTTTCTTCTCAAGAATCAGGTCATCTAATTTTTCTTTTAACTCGAAGATATCGTCTTGCGCAGAGATTTTCACTTCAGGGAATTCATTTTTTAATTTTTCAACAAGATTATCTTTATTGTCAGTTAGTAATAATGGTAATTTTGGATTACCAAGATAATCCAAATATTTATCTTTATCATCAATAAATACAGGATTTCTATCAGTATTATTTAAAATATATTCAACTTCATCCATTTTTTCTTTTACAATGGATAAGGATTTTCCAACTTGTGCGATATTTACTAGACCTGTTGCACGTAAGTATCTTACACATGCATCAGCATAATCGCGCATATTTTTTGCTTTTGTTGTTAAAAATTTTTTTGCAGAATTGCCAATATTTTCACGTATAAATGTATCACCATTATTTAATTCTGAAGTATAAATCTCTTGAAGTTCATTCATCTGAACCATAAATTTATATTCTTTATAAGTTTTTGCTGTTGTTTCTTTCTTGAGTCTGAATGATTCTATTTTTTTTACAATTTCGTCAAAATTTCTATAGTCTGTTAATTGAAGTCCAAAAATTGTTAATTCATCAAACTTCAATGAACCAAAATGATGAATTAAACGTATTATTTCCAAATATGGTTTTACATAAAAGTTGGCTGCCTTCTTACTAGGTTTATGATAAGGTGAAGGTATTTGAAATTTAATTAATTGTCGCAAAAAAACTTCTTCTTTTCGTCTTGAACTTACAAGCATTTTTCCAGCTTCTGTTAATTGTATAACTGGAGTTAACTTTACAAAACCAAGTGCTTTTGGTGCTCTATTGATTCTATCTCTAGCACTAAAATCAGGACGGTTTGTTCCAGTTCCATTAAAGAAATTTTCTTCTCTTAATAAATCCATAAACTCAGTCTGAGTTGTTTTATTCCATTTCTTTCCAGAGAAATTCTCAGCTAAGAGTTCTATCTCTGGAATCATTTTTTCTGCTGTTCGGGGAGATGTAGTAATAAAGACAACTTTACTATCAATTGATTTAGCCATAAAAGTTCTCCTAGTCTTTATAATTTGCTACTAATATGTGTGTAGCAGAAGATTTAAATCTATTACGGATATTTACAGCATATGACTTTGCGTATTCATCAATTATTAAATCTCCGTATAATCTTTCAGTTAATGGTGTTCTGCCAATTACTAACAAAGCTTTACATTTTAGTTTTCTAAAGTCTTCTGCCAGTTTTTCATGGTTTTCTTCTCCAAATCCATCTTTATATTCTTCATTTCCATAATCTGAAAAAACACAATCATAAGGTGGATCAAGAAACATGAAGTCATCTTTTTTTGCCATTTTAAATATTTTACTATAATCGCAATTGTAGATTTCAGCTTTCTTTAATAATTCTGAATGTTTTGGCGAAACTAAATCTGTATTAAAATGAGGGTATCTACCAAAAGGAACATTAAATTCTCCTTTAGCATTATATCTAATCATTCCAGAATAAGCCGTTTTATTAATATAGAAATATAATAATGCTTCAGAATACTTTTTTTCAGTTAATCCATTAAACATGTCTCGTAACTGGTAATAAAATGCTTCATTTTTATCTTCAACGCGTTCATTAGGATGGATTTTTTTAAGGTTATTAAATTCTAATCTATTTTTTTTATAAATCTCTTCTACTGATTTTAATTCTTTCCTTAAGTTATCATAATTATTCTGAACATCCTGATAGAATTTTATCAATTTAGAGTTTATATCATTTATTATTGCTTTATCAGGCTCAAGATAGAAATATAAGGCTCCACCACCAAAGAAAGGTTCGATATATCTACCACTATATTCTGGAATATGTTTTATAATATTTGGCAATTCTTTAGATTTTCCGCCACGATATTTTACAATAGGTTTCATTAAGAAGTAACTCCATTTCTTACATTATCACAGATTTCAATTTACATCTATAAATAAGCAATCTTTCTATATATATGTACACATTCAAGAAACTTCCATTTTTTTCGTAACAGATATCTACTTAAAGGATACACTTTATAGCAAAATTACTCCAGACTTTAACTAAACCATTGAAAATTCGGGATTTCTGGGTTATTTTCTAAGTATCTATCGGTAAAAATACCGCTAGTATATACTCTTATCCTAAACGATTCACTATTTGTTTCCAATACGTCGATTTACCAGGATGGGGTTTGATACATTGACTGAAATCTTTCCATATTATAAAATAATTTACTATTTGTTTTTTAAGAGGACTGAAGATGTTTAAAATTATTGAAAAAAAACAGCTTTCTGCCGGTGTATTTTATATGAAGGTTACTGCTCCTGAAATTGCACGCAACCGCAAGGCAGGACAGTTTGTTATCGTTCAGGTTGATCTGGACTTTGGTGAGCGTATTCCGCTTACAATTGCTGATGCAAATGCCGAAGAGGGCTGGATTGCTCTCGTTTTCCAGGCTGTTGGTGCATCTACTTTGAAACTTTCTTTGAAAGAGGCTGGTGAAGAACTTCCTGCTGTGCT
>CAMNGG010000200.1 GCA_946537975.1 uncultured Treponema sp.
AATCTGTATTGCCGGCGGATTATGCGGCAGTCTCTTTGCATTTCTGACTTCTCCAAAAATGAAGGCTGAAAAAAAGAATAATGACGCTGTGACCGAAACTGTAAAAAAGCGTGGCGGTCTACTGAGCCGGGCAGAAAAAGTTGCTTATGCAGAAGAGCTTGACCGCAATAGTCCACGGAATAAAAAGCCTTCTGATGATGACGATGAGACTACTGTCGTTGGAACCCTTCAGTTTTAAATAGCCAAGTTTTCAACTTTCATAGAGAAAAATTCAACCGTTCTCCATAGGGCGTGGTATAATTATCTGTGTCATGCTGAACTTGTTTCAGCATCTATGTTATAAGATTCCGAAACAAGTTCGGAATGACACTGTTGTTATATCAGGAGAACTCAATGCATTACAAAAACTTCAAAACCGTAACCTACTGCGTTGCCGGCTGGGTAAATCACATCACAGAAGAAGAGCTTCGTGAGCAGGCTGATTTTCTTCAGAAATACGTTGGCATAGATAAAATCTATCTGGAAACCTACCGCGATGAGTTTGCCAAAAAAGAGCAGCTTGATATGTTCAAGCGTGTTATGAAGGATTACGGAATTGAAGTTTCCGGCGGAATAACAACTGTTACTCCTAATTTGAACGAGACGGATAAAAAACGACAGCGCCTTTTTAATACCTTCTGTTACTGCAACGAGCCTATGCGGGCCCGCCTAAAGGAAGTCAGCGAATATACTGCAAGTCAGTTTGATGAGTTTATTATAGATGATTTCTTTTTTACCCAATGCCAGTGCGAAGACTGCATCCGCGAAAAAGGTGAGCGCAGTTGGGAAGAATTCCGTCTTGAAAAGATGATGGAGGTTTCCCGCGACCTGATTATCGGCCCTGCTAAAAAAGTAAATCCTAAGGTTCACATAATCATCAAATATCCAAACTGGCGGGAAAGCTTTGCTCAGACCGGTTATAACCCGGGCCAGCAGCCGGAGATTTTTGATTCGATTTATACCGGCACCGAGACCCGCCATGGCGCTCAGACAGATCAGCACCTGCCTCGCTACCTCAGTTATTCTTTGATGAGATATTTTGAAAGTGTGGCTCCCGGTCGTAATGGTGGCGGTTGGTTTGATCCTTTTGACTGCGACAGAATAGATACTTATCTTGAGCAGGCTTATCTTACTGCCTTTGCAAAACCAAAGGAAATTATGATGTTCTGCTGGCCGGCTCTGGCGGGAAATAAGCGGGCAACTCCGCTCGGTTTTATGTATAAAAAGCTTGATGCAATTGTGGGGCAGCTGGGAGAGCCTGTGGGCTTAAAAACTTATCTCCCTTTTAATTCTCAGGGCGAGGATCATCTGGAAGATTTTCTTGGCATGATTGGAGTTCCTATGGAGCCTGTTTGCGAGTTCCCGGATTTTAGTGAAGTGGCCGGGGCCGGAGTGAAAGCGGGGACTAACAAGGTGCTGCTGACTGCTTCTGCTTTGAAGGATGAAAAAATAATTTCGAAGATTGAAGCTTTCGTGAAGGCAGGCGGAAACGCAATCGTAACAAGCGGCTTTGTGATAGGCGCCTTGAAAAAATGGCCTGAGCAGCTGGGGCAACTAACGAGCGTTAGTTATCATGAGCGCACGCTAACGGCCGACGAATTCCATTACAACATAAACGGAAATTATAGAACTGCTTATACAAAGGGCGCGGTGCCGGTAACTTTTCCTTCGATTGAACACCGCAATAATGCCACCTGGTCTATTATGAATGCGGGTCACGGTGAATATCACGAAAGCATTTTGTGCTACGATACTTACGGTAAGGGCAGACTAACAATTTTGAATGTGCCGGATATGCCATCCAGATTGTATGATTTGCCGGTTGAAGTTCTAACTCAGATTCGCCAGGAGCTGGATGTATGTGGAGTTACTATTGATGGTGGGGCGGGTGTCTCACTTTTTGCTTACGATAATAAAACCTTCGGACTTTACTGTTACACCTGGGATGGTTGTGCACCGCAGGAACTTGACCTTCACGTTAGGGGAGAGGCAAAAGAGCTGCGCCGCCTTTCTGACGGAGAAAAGCCTATGCCGTGGACAATTCAGACTCTGGAGCCTTTCGGAGTCCAAAAAATCAAGATGGGCTCAGAAGAAAAAGAGACTCTCTTTCATGTAAGAGCTCAGCCGGGAGATTTTGTTTTCTTTGAAATTAAATATTAACAAGAGGATTTTATGCTTACTGCGATACCTGGAAAATCAGATAGAATCGAGAGTGTGACTTGCAATGAGGGAGAAGTTTTTCTTAAATCTGAGAAATCCGTACTCAGACTCAGTTTTTATTTTGAAGATGTGCTCCGTGTGTCCTATTCTGAAAATGGTGACTTTGATAAAAGGCAGGGCGAGGGTATGCTGCTGTCAGATTTGACTTTGCTGAAGCAGGATGATTATTCGCTGACAGAAAGTGCTGAAGAAATTATTGTTCGTACTAAGGGACTTGCTGCTCACGTTTGCCGGGTGTCGGGAGCTATAAAAGTATTTAAACTTTCTGATGGTACAAAGGACGGCCAGGAAGAGGCCAAGCCTCTTTTTTCTGAAGCCTTTGAGCACAGTCATTCAATCGAAAAATTTGATGTATATAAATCAGTTGGTCAGATAAAAACAGAAGAAGTAAAAACTGCCGACGGCGTAAAAAAACGGGTGCTTGCCGCTGATAAGGAATATGTCGAAAGCCTTTATCATACAAGAGTGAATCTTGCTTTTGCTCCGGATGAAAAACTTTTTGGTCTTGGCCAGATGGAAGAAGGGGTGTGGAATTATCGCGGCACTACCCAGTATCTGCATCAGTCAAATAAAAAAATCGCAATTCCCTTTTTGATTTCCAGTCACGGCTACGGTTTGCTTTTTACGACACAAAGTCCCGCTGTTTTTAGTGACAGTCAGTATGGTTCCTATTTTTATACAAATGCAGATTATTACCTTGATTATTTTGTGATTGCGCCGGAGTCCTTTTCAAAAATCATAGGCCGTATGCGTTCTCTTACCGGTAAGGCAACCTTGCCGCCGGACTTTGCCCTGGGCTATGTTCAGTCGCAGGAACGTTATGAAAGCCAGCAGGAGATTCTGGATACAGTAGCAGAATTTAAAAAGCAGGACATCCCTCTCAGCCTGATTGTTCTGGACTGGCTTTCCTGGGAGGATGGAATGTGGGGACAGAAATCCTTTGATAAAAAACGCTTTCCGGATATTCCTGCTATGGTAAAAAAGCTTCACGAAGATGATGTTCATTTTATGATTTCTATCTGGCCGACGATGGATGAAAAATCAGAAAATTATAAAGAGATGAAGGAAGCGGGCACTTTGCTTTCCGGTGTTAATATCTGCAATGCTTTTGACAAGGCTGGCCGCGAGCTTTACTGGAAGCAGGCAAAGAAAGGTCTTGCAGACTTAGGTGTTGAAAGCTGGTGGTGCGATTCGAGCGAACCTATTACGCCTGAGTGGAATCATATGGAAAAGCCCTTGCCCGAGAATATTTATCAGGAATATCTGCAGACAAGCAGTGATATCATGCCGCCTCAAAAGGCAAATGCCTACGGCCTTTATCATGCACGCGGAATGTATGAAGGGCAGACCCGCGATTTTCCAGATCGCCCTGTGCTGACTCTTACCCGAAGCGGTTACCCAGGAAGTCAGCGTTACGGAGTTACCCTCTGGTCTGGCGACACCTCTGCGAAATGGAGCGTGCTTAAAAATCAGGTGGTGCAGGCCTGTCAGTTTGGCCTTTCGGGCATTCCTTACTGGACACTTGATATAGGAGCGTTTTTTGTAAAGCGTGGAGAAGCCTGGTACTGGAACGGAGATTATCCTGAGGCAAACGGCGACCCGGCCTATCGCGAATTATATACAAGATGGTTTCAGTTCGGAGCTTTTCTTCCAATGTTCCGTGCCCATGGAACAGACTGCCGTCGCGAGCCCTGGGCCTTCTGTGACAAGACAAATGTTTTTTATGACACACTTGTTAGTTTTATCAAACTTCGTTACAAGCTTCTGCCTTATATAAAGCAGGTGGCTCAGCGGGTTAGTGAAAATGACGAAAGCTTTATCAGACCGCTTTTTATGGAGTTTAATGATAAGTCACTTTTTGATATTTCGAGTCAGTTTATGTTCGGTCCAGATATTATGGTCTGCCCGGTTACTGCTTCTTTTATTGATTTTGAAAAGTACGAACTCGCAGATGCTGCTGTGCCTTATAAAACTTCACCTCTTGTTGATGTATATCTTCCTGCAGACTGCGACTGGAATGATTTCTGGACCGGCGAAAAACTTAAGGGCGGACAGTGGATTAAAGCTGAAGCGCCGATTCAAAAAATGCCGCTCTTTATCCGGGCTGGAGCAGAAATCTAATCCTTGCGAGGAGCTTGTGACAAAGCAGGCTATACAATGACGAAGCTTTCGTTTTCTGCTAAACTGTCAGTATGAAGAAAACAAATGCAATGCGCATCCTTGATGGACTTGGAATTTCTTACGAAACTGCCGAATACGAAGATGACGGTGAACACGAGCTTGCAAAAGGCGCTGCCCTCCGCTTGTCAGAAAAACTCGGCGTTGCTCCGGAAACAGTTTTTAAGACAATCGTAATGCGCACAGAAACAAAAGAAATCTGCGTGTTCTGTCAGAGCGCAGAATCAGAAATAAATCTCAAAAAAGCCCGCCAGGCCGCCGGCTGCAAGGAAATTGGCCCGGTTCGCCCCGAAGAACTCTTGGCCCTTACCGGCTACATCCGCGGCGGCTGTACTCCAATCGGCATGAAGAAAAAGTTCCGTACCTTTATTGATGAAACTGTAATTCTTCACGACAAGGTCTGCATCAGTGGCGGTCAGCGCGGAGTGCAAATCAAAATTGCACCTGATGACCTGATTAAGGCTACTGAGGCAACAGTTGTGGATCTGGAATTAAATTAATATTAATAAAGAAAAGTAAAAGCAAAAGGGTAAGACAAAAG
>CAMNGG010000201.1 GCA_946537975.1 uncultured Treponema sp.
GCACTGCGTAGCAGGGCAAAAACAGTCCAGTGGACTGTTTTTAGCGAGTCTCCGAGCAGCTATGCTGCGAAGGTTCGGAATCTATTACAAAAGATCCTGAAACAAGTTCAGGATGACTTTTTATTGAGGAAATATCAAATGAAAAAACTAATAATCACTGCCATTGCAATCGCGGCTCTTACTCTCACCTCCTGTGCTGGAAAATCAAAATCAACTCCCGCACAAAGTGAGCAGGCTGCCACCCCAAGTATGGCAGACAGATTTATGAAATCAGCTGAAAAAACAGAAACTGTACTAAAGCCGGCCGAGTCCGCCCAGCCGGAAATCGCTGTCCCTCTCTACGAGCTGGCAGCAAAGCACGGCTTTAAGCTGGGAACAGTAATCAATCCACAGCAGCTTAATAAAGCCGCTTATACAAACATGATAAAGGCAGACTTCAACAGCATCACCGCCGGCAACGAATTTAAGGCTTACTCACTTCTTTCTCAGAGTGCCAGCCAGAAAACCGAAAATGGCATGCCTGCCATGAATTATACAATGGCAGACGCAATTGCAGAGTTTGCCCAGGCTAACGGAATCGGAATCCGCGGCCACGTACTTGTATGGGACGCTTATATGCCGGCCTGGTTCTTTAAGGAAGGCTACAAAAACGACGGAGCCTTTGTTTCTTCAGATGTAATGAAAAAACGCCTTCAATATTATATAGAAGAAGTTGTTGCTCATTTTGAAAGTAACTTCCCTGGTGTAGTTTACTGCTGGGATGTTGTGAACGAAGCTGTTGCGGATGGAACAAATGAAGCCGCTGCCGGTGATGCAAGAATGATTCGTACCAGCCGTGGTGGAAGTCCAAATCTTTTTTATGAAGTAATCGGCCCTGATTATGTTGAGCTTTCTTTTAAATATGCCCGCCAGGCCGCAAAAAAAGCAAAGGCAAACATTAAGCTTTTCTATAACGACTACAACACCTTCTATTCACCAAAACGCGAAGCAATCGGCAAGCTTATTGAAAGCATCAACAAAGATGAAAAGCTCTGCGACGGTGTCGGCATGCAGAGCTACGTCGGCGGCTACGGCCAGCAGGCTGGATGTATGAATCCAAATGACATCAAGCTTTTTGGAAATGCCATTAACTTCTATAGCGACATGGGTCTCGAAGTTCAGGTAACAGAAATGGCCCTCCGCAACTACGAAAAGGAAAAAGCAGCCGAGCATGAAGCCTTCTACGAAAACTTCTTCAAAATGCTGACAAAGGCTGCAGACGAGCGCCACACTCTCACCTGCGTAGCCATCTGGGGAATATGTGACAATCCGAATATGCCGAAAAATGATTACAGCTACAAAATGAACGGCCCTTACTGCGGCTTGTTTAATTACGACTGCACTCGTAAGCCAGAATACTTTAGAGTAGCCAAGGTGATGGAGTAATCGTCAAAAATCAAAACGGACTTTTTATAGTTTGTATTCTACCTCAGCTGATTATCTGTTGGAGTATAAAGCGTAAGTCTTGGGCTTGGACGGAAGGTCTTGTCAAATACGTAATGATTTATTTCATCTTCAAGTGCAGAAGTAAGGCTTGTAAAATAATAGTTTATATCTTCCTGATAATAAGCACGCTGAATATCGCGGAGAATATTTAACAATTCTGAAAGCTCTGTAAAATCATTTGATTTTCGATACTTCTGTCTGCCCCTGCCTGTAAGTTTTTTTGTTCCCAGCGAAGTCCCATTAATTGTCAG
Source organism: uncultured Treponema sp. (assembly GCA_946537975.1). Classification (GTDB taxonomy): domain Bacteria; phylum Spirochaetota; class Spirochaetia; order Treponematales; family Treponemataceae; genus Treponema_D. Next base: position 1,737 of record CAMNGG010000201.1, read on the forward strand.
ACCATTCTGCTCAATCTTAAGATTATTATAATCGCCGTAATACAGATATGGAGGGTAATCATCCTTATAAATTGCTTGTATCCATTTTAAAGCCTTATTCTTATTAAAGGATTTTCCTGCTGTCGGGAAGAAACGCAAGGTTGCTTCGTCAAGGACAAGAGCATGAACATCGCCTGCCTTAAAATCTTCTCCCAAAGCAAATTCATTTTCTTTATAAACAAGAATGAATTTTCCCCAGACATAATTATTTCTGTTCATTCTAACAATATTATTATAGATAAGAGCAGCATCAGGCCTTTCCTCCGGCTCAAAACCAAGGAAAGCAAATTTATTGTTACGATAGTCTTCCGAAGGAAGTATATCCTCAGGCTTTAAGGCAGTATCAAAATATCTTCTTGAATAGAAAATTCTATTTGCGAATAATTTATAAAAATACTCGTTACGCGTATTATCATTTATAAAAAATAAGGCAGGCCTGTAAACCAGAGCGTAATTGTTTGTCAGTATATTTACATACCTGTTTTTCTCGTTTTCCGGCAATTCATAATTTTGCAGTAGCCATGCCAGATAATAAGACTGTAAGAGATTTTTTGATATCAGTGAATCGGAGGTCGTGTATCTTTGCTGAATCATTGAATCCATTTTTGTGACAATATTCAAAAGCGCCTTTCTTTTTTCCGGAGTATCTGAATCATTATCCAGACGCATTGCGAGAAGCTTTTGTGTAAAATAATCAAGATAAGAATCGTCTGTTATAAAAACCTCTTCTTCCCTCTGCTTTACCAGATTTCTTGAAATAAGAAGTTTTTCTTCTGCCGAACGCCTCTTACTATTACTAACCGGATTTCTTTCAAGAAGAGTCTTTACCGCATTATCATAATTGTATTGATTTTCATCGTTCTTAATTGCATTCACCGTTTCTGCAAACTGCTTTACATACTGCTTATAAGAATAGCTGCCCGGCTTTTCAGTTTGAGAAGGCCTTATTGAAGAGGCTATATAAAGCATCTCAGGTGCAATCTGATTTATAAGAGTATTGTCATCAAGCTCGCTTTCATCTTCCAGGAAAGAGTCTATATAATAAATTCTTGAACCGGATAAAACAAAAAAAGTTCTGTAATAATCACTTGCATAACTAAGGCATATTTTTTCATCCGGATGCTGAGAATCAAAATACCTGTATAACTGAACTATATCTTTTTCTGAACCTATATTTTCTTTTGTATTTGTGTTGAGAATATTTTTATAGAAATTGGTGAAGGTACCTGTGTAGGTCATTCCGGTATCACCGATTCTTATTTTCCATTCAGGGTTGCTTTCTTTTTTGTATTTTAAAATCAAACTGTCTCTTGAAAATCCCAAAGACTTATCACTGTCGTCAATTTCAAAACGCTCTTCAAAATAATCTTTGGCCACCTCAAGTTTTAATGGCAGATAAGGAAGCTCCAGCTCAAAATTATTATCTTCGATATTAAAAGCATATTCGTCAGAGCTTAACTTTGTCAAAGATTCTTCTGCCTGCTTTTTTGCTTTTTCGAGAATTTTATTTTGAACGGCATATTCCAAAGCCTTTTGTCTGTAAGCAGTTTCAACGGGCTTTGTATAATTCATAATAGTATCGTTTGAAGTATTGAGATTTCGGATCGTAATGCTTCTGCTGGACTTTCCGCTTTCATCAGAAAGAATTTTTACTTTTGCATTTTCTCCTTCCGAAAAATCAATTCCGGCTTTTACTTCATAAGTTGATATCTGTATAAGATTTCCATCCTTTCCATCCATGACATTTATGAAATCCATATACTGCTTTGCTGTAACAAGTTTCATTTCTTTTCTGTAATCTGTAATGGAAATTGCAGTCTGATAGTCAATCTGAACCGGAAGAATTAACGACAGCATTCTTTTATAAACTACAGGTTTAGCCTTTTTTAGCACAAGGAGAAAAGAAAATAAGAGAACAATCGAAATAATTAAGAATACAAAACTTTTAATTTTTTTCATTTTCTGCTTCCTGTTCAAAAACTATTTCTACATTCTTCCATTTGGAATTTGGATTATTGATAATCATTTCTGTAAGGGAATTCAAAAATGCCCTGAAGGTATCATTTTCCAGGCAGAGATTATTTTTGTCTTTTTTAAAATCTATCATAATGTCATTTTTGAATTCTTCTTCTATTTCTTCCTTTGCCCTTAGAATTGTATCCTCCGGATTTTCAGCTTTTACTAAGTCAAACTGAAAATCATTAAGAGGAAGGTTTATTTTTTGGGATTCAATACCTGTAACAAAAAAAATATTCTCCGGTAAAATATTAACACTTATATCAAAAGGACATTCCTTTTCATTTTTACTGACATATTTAAGTCGTAGAATTCCTTTATCATAATCGCATAAATCCCATGCCGGCTTAAGTCTGTCTTCAAGATTCTTAAAGCTTATAGAGGCAGAACCTTTTACATAATAAACATTCATTTCATCTGTATATTCTGATAAAATTCTTTTTTCTTTACTTCCAAATACTACATATTTATTAAAATCGCAGGTTTGAAAAATAAAATCTAAGTTATTCAATTCTGATAAATCATATTTCTTAAACTCATCTATTTTTTTATTTATATAAAAAGCATAGGCTCCTACAAGAAGAAATATAAGAAGCACAATTCCTGTCAGAACCCTGAAAATTACTTCAGAAGCTTTGAGCTTTGATTTAGGAGGCTTTGTATTTTTATCTTCTGATTTATTTTCAATTTCATTCATCTTTTTTCTCCGGAATAAACACGCCATAGGATTTTAATCTTTCTATAACATCTGCACTTTTTTTATTGTATTTCTCTGCGAGCTCGGCAGCATTCAGCTGACCCGCTATTTCATTCACATCAGCACCATACATTCTTAAGATTTTCAATACACCTAAATCCTCATTATAGGCTGCGGCATATAAAAATGGTGTAAGCCCTTCAGAATCCTTTTTGTCGAGTGCAGTTTTATCCATTTCCAGAATTACCGGTAAATATTTTGCAAGCTGCTCCTTTGTACCGTAACGTGCAACAAACATAAGAAAGGTTGAAGTTTTATCATTTTTATTATTTAGAGATCTTGTAAATAATCTTCTAGAATTTTCATTTTTTAAAATCTCATCGCAAATATGTGCATTCTTTGATTCAAGGGCATAAATTGCGGCAGTACGACCTGCGTATTTTCCTTTATTGGCCGCAAAAAGATCAGCGCCCTTCTCTATCAGATAATCTGCAAACTCAGATTCAGAATTCTTTGCGGCATAGATTAAAGCTGTATTTCCCGCATCATCACCGGCAGAAACAGCATCGTTTACAGAATAGCCCTTTTGTAAAAAGAAATCCGCAAGTGCAATTTTTGTTTCAGAATTACCATGCTTTGTAAAGGCCGTATAGGTAAAATAATTATGTACTGATTTTGAAGATTCCTCTTCATATGAGTATCTGGTAGAATCAATACTATAGAGCTTTGTTACATAATCAATATTTCCTCTATCAAGAGCAAAATCAATTATTGAAAACAAAGACTCCTTTGCCGATTTATTTAATTCAATAAACCGGTCAATAAAAGCATCAGAGCCATTCAAAACTGCATAATCAAGAACAGTTTTATTATCTGTGTTTTTCAGGTAAACATCGGCCCCCGCATTCAAAAGCTTTATTGCGGCTTCAGAATCATTATTCATCATTGCAATCTGAACTGGAGTTTTATTATCACCCGAGCTGGTCTGATTTATAAGATTATTATTTATAATATTCTGAATTAAGAAATCCGTAGGCTCTCCTTCTTCATAGGCAAAAAAGAGACGGTCTACATCATTTTCACAAAAAGTAACAAGCAGCTTAAAAGGAGTATCGCCGTTAGAATCTGCTTTTTTGGAATCAGCCCCATTCGCTTTTAATATATTGTAGATATTTTTATTATTGTTTTTAGCCGCAAAATGCATGGCGGTTCCCGAGTAACCATCATAAAATATCCGGGTGTCTGGACTTGCTCCTTTTTCCAGAAAGTCCTTTAAGATAGAATTATAATCGCTGGATGCACCTGCCAGGTATACCAGCAAGGCCAGAGGAGTCATTTTTATTTCGGGAGAATGCTGTTCCCAGACAACATTTAAATTCTTTACTTCTGGTAAAATCAGATTAATTATATCTTTATTACCAGTTTTCTCTGCCTGTATTAATACTGATAAATTTGACTCGTTTAAGGTATTCTGGGAATAATTACAATCTGCTCCTGCCTCAATCAATTTTTTGATAATTGATATTTTGGGATCTTCCTGCTTCAAGGCATAAAGTAATAAGGTTTGATCTTCCTTATCTTTTTTGTTTATTACAGAAGTGATATTTTTAGCAGTTCCAAGGCCATTAATCATACTGTTAAAAAGCCCTTCATTCATTACCGCTACAGCATAATATAGGGGACTTTGACCACTTTTATTTACTTCTGCTAATTCCTTCTGTAATTTCTTTTTGTTTTTTGCTTTTAATTCGCTTATTCTTTTATTAATATTATAAACTGTTTTTTCTTTAGATTCATTCTTCTCAATAATCTGATTTATACTTAAATCTTTAGACGGAAGTGCCGCACTGAAAGAAATCAACGAAAATAAAACTGCAGTAAATAAAAACAATTTTTTCATAATAAAACCTTTTACTATAATATACTATTATATCATGTTTTATTATTATAATAAAATTGATTTTTATAAATGCTTCGAAAAATAACTTTTATAAAAAAAGTTCTAGAGTATTGCTCTTAAGCCTTCAAGTGTATCAAAAATCGCAACGCACATTTTTTTGATTTCTTCTGTCGGCTGAACCTTATCAATTACCATAATCGGATGCAGACCTGCCGCATGCGCGCTGCGGATTCCATTGAGGCTGTCTTCAATTGCGACGCAGTCCTCCGGCTTCATTCCAATTGACTTACAGGCCATAAGATAAATTTCCGGATTCGGTTTACTATGTTCTACCATTTCGCCGGTTGTGCGGGTTTCAAAAAAATCAATTACACCAGCGGCACGAAGCTGACGCTCTACAGTAGCTCCTCGAGTAGAAGATGCCAAAGCCAGACGGTAGTGTGGCTTCAAATACTCTAAAATCTCCCTTGCATAAGGCAGCAGCGGAATCCCCTCTTTTTCTTCTATTTCATGAAAAAGCTCTGAGGTTCGCTCAAGAAAAGCTTCACTGTCAAAGTCCTGTCCATAATATTTTTTCAAGGTCTGAATTGTATCGTTTTTATTTGAGCCCCGGCAGGCATTTAAAATCTCATCAGTTACTGTCACCCCTGTTTCATCACCCGCCTTTCTCCAGGTTATATCAGAAATTGATTCGGAATCGAGAATTACTCCGTCCATATCAAAAATAATCGCTTTTATATTATTCATTTTTTCGCTCATAATCAGCAGATTTTACCATAATTGAAAATTACCCTCAATAATGATATATTTAAATTATGAAAAAGCTTATCTCTGTATTTGCTCTTGCAATATTTTTCAGCGCATTCCTTTCCGCAAAAGCAACAAACATTTATCTATGGCGCAATGTAAAAGGCATGGAAAAAGAACCTACTGTAATGTTCATGCACAAGCCTGCTGAATCCGCCCCACATACAAAAACCGCAGTAATTGTCTGCCCTGGCGGAAGCTATCATCATTTAGGTCTTAAGAGCGAAGGAAATTCCACAGCAAAATGGTTTACCGAAAATGGAGTTACAGCCTTTGTATTAAAATACCGCACTTCAGGAAAATCTTACCACCATCCCGCAATGCTTCAGGATATTCAGCGTGCAATTCAACTGGTTAGAGAAAATGCCGCTGAATGGGATATAGATCCAGACAAGGTCGGTGTAATCGGATATTCTGCCGGTGGTCACCTTGTAACTATGGCCGGAGAATTCTGGCAGACCCATGATGAAATCGCAAAACTAGGAATCCAAACTAACGTTAGTTTGCGTCCTGATTTTGTAATTCCTGTTTATCCGGTAGTTTCTATGCAGGATGATATAGGCCATGAATGGTCAAGAAAAAGTCTGCTTGGAAAAGGCGAAAAAAATCAGACACAGGCACGAAAAGATGAATTCTCTATGGAATTAAATGTTCCTGCCGATATGCCGCCAACCTATATTGTAGTATGCGATGATGATCCAGTTGTAATTCCAGAAAATTCCCTCCGTCTTTACGCCGCTTTACAAGCCGCAAACATTCCTTGCCGTCTGGCTCGTTATGAATGGGGCAAACACGGTTTTGGAATGAAAAATAAAGCCTTTATGCAGGAATTCCACTGGAACGAAGCTCTAAAAGACTGGCTCATAGAGCTTGGTTATATGGAATAAGCCTAAAAAAATCAAAAAAACATTTGTCATTTTTTATATCCTCTTTTATAATTATAAAAATAACATAGAGTTATTTTATCTGGAGTTTCTATGAAAGCAAAAAAGCATCTCTCACTTATGTCTGAACTTCTAACTGGTACTGTAGGTTCAATTATTGTAATCAGCATCTTTTTGGGCTTCTCTTTCTCGCTTGTAATACAAAATGTAGTAAAAAAATCAACTGTAGACACAGTAAACCAGGCTATGGAAACTTTAAATGAAGAGGTTTCTGGTATTCTTGGTGAATATACTGATCTGGTTGTAGACCTTTCAAACGTAATTCCAGCTCTTGGTGACGACCGTAATCAAATGAAAGAAGTCATCAAAAGCATGGGCCGTAATATGATGGAAGAAACTCTTTTATATTATGCTACCTATGAACAGATTTGGGATGGTGGCACTTTGATTTCCCACACCGGTTGGGAAGCTGCTCCTGATTTTGATATGCAGTCACGTCTCTGGCATCAGAATGCGGTAAAAAATCAGAATAAAGTATGCTATACAGAGCCTTTTACAGATGTAAATACCGGAAAAATTATTGTTACCCTCAGTTACCGGGTACTCGATAATGACGGAAACCTGATTGGTGTTTCTGCCGCAGATATTGTACTTGATGCCCTCTCTGAAGCAGTAAAGGATATTCATCTTTCTAAGAACAGCAGCGTAAACATTGTTACAACAAACGGTCTCTTTATTACAAATGATGATTTTTCTGCAATTATGCAAAAGAATTATTTTGATAATGCAGGTATTTCAAGCTACACAAAATCCGCATATTTCAATGATACAGACAAGGCCTTTATTGAAGATGGAAAATTTTACGGTGTTCATAAAATTGACGGCACAGACTGGTTTATTGTTGCGGAAGGCCCTGCTTCTGATTTTTCTGGCGAATACAGAAATCTTATTCTGATTGTTTTTGGAATTCTTTCAATCATTATTTTAATTATGATTGGAGTATACGTAATTCTCGCACGCCGTGTTTCCAACAACTTCCGTGATATTGTAAAGGGCTGCGAGGTTATTGCAAAAGGAGACTTCACAAAGAAGTATCCTGATTATTTTACACAGGAAGCATCGCAGCTTTCCAAGGGCTTTAATGAATTTTCTGAAAGTATCAGTTCTCTTGTTGGTACAATCCGCGAATCCTCTGTAAATATTCAGGATGTTTCAAATAAACTTGCCAGCAATTCGAATGCAATCGGCTCTTCTGTGTCTACAACCGAAAATGCAATCAATGGAATGAATACTACAATCACAAAGCAGAGTACAGCTATCGAGTCTGTTAATGAAGCTGTAAATCAGATGGCACAGAAGGTTGCGGTTTTGAATTCAGAAATTGAAAACCAGAATGAGCTCATTATTTCTTCTTCTGATAACATCGAAGATATGATGAAAAACTTCCTTTCAATCACAAAGAATACTGAAGACATGACAACTAAGGTCGGAAGTATCGTGGAAGCTTCGGGTAATAACACTATGTCGCTAAAAAAATCTGTAGAACAGATTCAGGAAGTTCAGGCCGAATCTGGTGCCCTGCTCGAAATGAACAAGGTAATTTCTTCGGTTGCAAGTCAGACTAACCTTCTCGCAATGAATGCCGCAATTGAGGCTGCCCATGCCGGCGAAAGTGGAAAAGGTTTTGCGGTAGTTGCGGACGAAATCAGAAAGCTTGCAGAAACAACAAGTAAGCAGGCAAAGGATTCCAGCGTATCGCTTAAGGCAATTCAGTCAAAGATTAACGACATTTCAAGTTCCTCTGTTGTTGTTGAAGAATCCTTTGAAGACACAATTACTGAAATCAAGAACTTTGAAGAAAATATGAAGTCTCTTTCTAATACCATCGCTATTCAGGGCGACAAGGCCGAGCAGATTATGGCTTCCCTCAGCGACATTAAAAACAGCAGTGTAAACGTAAAGGAAAGTGCTTCTGTAATCAGTTCTGGAACTTCACAGGTAGCAGAAAACTTCCGTTCCCTCTCCGAAATGCAGAAGCAGGTAGACAGCGGAATCCAGGACTGCGCAAGTGCCTCAAAGACTTTGAGCGAAAGCTCTCAGAGTATTACCCAGATTTCCGCTCAGGCTCAGGAATCTGTTGGAATCCTGACCGAAGCAGTAAGCAAGTTTAAGGTAGAATAAAAAATCCCCGCAAGGTCATCCTGAACTTGTTTCAGGATGACCTTTTACTTAACTCCCAGCGCAATCTCCAATACTTCGTGCACATCGCTTACAGGAATAAACTTAATCCCCTGCTTTACGTGGTCTGGAATATCTTCCAGGTCGCGCTCGTTTGCTTTTGGAATAATTATTGTCTTGATTTTATTTCGCTTTGCCGCAACAGTCTTTTCGCGCAAACCACCTATTGGCAAAACCTGACCTGTAAGCGAAAGCTCTCCAGTCATTGCAAGATGAGGTTTTATCTTTTTACCCAGCAGCAATGAAACAAAGGTCGTTGCCATTGTGATTCCCGCACTAGGGCCGTCCTTTGGAGTTGCTCCTTCCGGAATGTGAAGGTGTACGATATTTTCTTCGAACCATTTTGCGTCTTTGTCACCACGTTCAAGTACGAACTTGCGGGCCCAATCAAAAGCAATCTGACTTGATTCCTTCATTACATCGCCCATCTGACCGGTAAGAACAAGACCTGCTTTTCCGGCAAAAGAAGTTGCTTCAATCAACAAGGTATCACCGCCCATGCTTGTCCAGGCAAGTCCGATTGCGGTTCCTGGAACAGCCGCTACCTTTATCTGACTTTCGTCAAAGACAGGCTTACCAAGATATTTAAAGAGGTCCGGGGCGTCGATGGTTACGCTGATTCCGGTAGTTGAGTGCCCGTCAGGGCGTATCAAAACCTTATCCGATTGATAATCCGTTAAAAAACGAGCCGAAAGGGTCGTTTTAGGATTATCCTTTTTTTCTTGATTAAACACCATCTCAGTAACAATCTTTCTGTGAATCTTGTCCAGACACTTTTCATAGTTGCGCACGCCAGACTCACGGGCATACTCTTCTGCAATCTCAAGAAGCGCTGCCTTTGTATATTTTACCTGATTTTTCGCAAGACCATTTTTAGCAAGATTTTTTGGAATAAGATATTTCTTTGCAATCTCAAGCTTTTCCTGATCAATGTAACCGCTCAGCTGAATTATTTCTGCACGGTCAAGAAGAGGTTCCGGTACAGTATCCAGAGTATTTGCCGTCAGAATAAAGAAGACATTCGAAATATCAAATGGCAGATCCAGGTAAGTATCACGGAAGCTTACATTCTGCTCAGGGTCAAGAACTTCAAGCAAGGCAGAGGCCGGGTCTCCATTGTGACTTGAGCCCATCTTATCAACTTCATCAATCAAAAAGACCGGAGTACTGGACTTTGTAATTTTGAGTCCCTGAATAATTTTTCCAGGCATGGCACCAATGTAGGTTCTACGGTGTCCTTTAATTTCTGCCTCATCTCTCATGCCGCCAACAGAAAAGCGGTAGAAAGGCTTGTTCATGGCATTTGCAATTGATTTACCGACAGAAGTTTTTCCGACTCCCGGAGGTCCCACCAGCAGAAGAATAGAACCTTTGGCATCCTTCTTCATTTTGCGGACAGCAAGATACTCAATAATTCTTTTCTTTACATCATCAAGGCCAAAATGGTCTTCTTCGAGAATCTTCTTTGCACGACCCAAATCATAATCATCTACAGCTGGAACCTTCCACGGAAGTTGAGTAATGAGTTCAAGATAATTTCTGGTAACAAGCCACTCTGACGAATTAGGGTCCATCATAGAAAGCTTGGAAAGCTCACTTTCGACAGTTTCTTTGATTTCACCTTCAAATGCCAGCTCTTCAATCTTCTTTTTGAATTTCTGATAGTCAGTTTCGTTTCCATCCGGAGTTTCACCAAGCTCCTCCTGAATAGAGCGCATTTCCTCGCGTAAAAAATATTCACGCTGATTTTTTTCTATGCGGTCGTTGAGTTCGTTCTGGATTTTCTTCTGAACACGCAGCAGCTCCTGTTCTTTTTTGATGAAAACAAGCACCTGTTCCATACGCTGGCGGACATTTACAGTTTCAAGAATCTTCTGCTGCTCATCCTTATCAACATTTAAAATGGAAGCAATAAAGTCAGCAATCTTTCCAGGGTTGTCGATGTTTACCATATTAAGGCGCATTTCTTCTGAGAAAAGAGGATTGTTCTCACTCACCTCTTTCATCTCGGAAATAAGAGCCCGGGTAAGAGCCTTAACCTCAAAGGTATTTGCTTCTTCATCCTCCAGATACTCTACAGCTGCCGCCATAGGAGCCGCGTTGTGCAGCACCTTACGGATTTTAAAACGTCTGACTGTTGAAATAAATATATTAATTCCGCCGTCCGGCAGGTTCACTTTTTTGATGATGCGGGCAGCAGTTCCCACCTTATGAAGATCAGCCGCGGTCGGTGTATCTGCTTCGTTTTTCAGCATTACAATTCCGATAAAGCCTTCTTTCTCGTAGGCCTCCTCTACAACCTTTACGTCGTCTGAAGAGTTAATCATAAGAGGAGTAAAAATTCCCGGGAAGATCGGACGACCAGCCAGTGGAATAAGAGTCAGCTTATTTGGAAGCAGCTGGTCAGTTGAAATTATAGAATTCTCGTTTGAGTTATTATCATTTGCCATATTTTAAATATACTGATTTTTGGAGTTAATCGTCAAATAATTTAACCAGGCAGCATTTATTCTTCTTTTTCAAGCTCCGAAGAAATCATCAGTGCATCCTGATACCAGTCTATAAGAAGTGAAAATTCTTCACTTTTATAGCCTTCTGCTTCCGACCGGATTTTCCATACAGTACCGGACTCCAGAGCTTCTAAAGGAACCTCTTCCAGCAGCTGCCACTTATTCTTATATAAAATTTTGAACTGTGAATTTTCTATCTGATTCCCTGTCAAAGCATCATAAGCGAGAGCGTTTACAGAAAGCTTTCTTTTTGCGTTTTTCAAAAAATCACAGCTTAAAAAGACTGCTTCATCTCCCGCAGAAAAACTCTTCCACCATACATAAGGACCAACAACTACCTTTACCCGGTAATCTCCCTTTTTAAGATAGACCGGTCTCACTTCGTAGGTTTTATTATTTGAAGCAGGTCTTTCTACCTTAAGACGTGGTGACCAGAAAATTAATTTTTCGTAAAAAGCCTTTCCCTGTTCAGTAAAAATTCTGTCTGCTCCCTTTACCTCGGGAATGTCAGCACCATCGTTTTCAAAAAAGAAAGCCCGCGCCGGTAAATCCATATTTTCAAGGAGAGAACGCGGCATCTGAATTTCTACGTTAACCTCGGTATACCATTTTGCCAATAGAATTTTATGAACAAGCCCGCAGTACCAGAAGCCCGCAAAGATGACGGCCGCGGCGGCAGCACATAACAATACACGCATAATAATGCGGCTTGCCTTGTCCTTTTGAGCCAGGGCATCCGGTGAAAAGGTGTAAAGCTTACCCGCGATTACACTTTTTGCCAGTTGAACACGAAGCTCGTGGGTATCATAATGCTTAAGATATTTTTTTACCTGACGTAATACAGCATCAATTGACTGATAACGACGTTTTGCCTTTGGCCGTATCATTTTATGAATCAGGCGGCAAACTTCTTTTGGAATGTTTTTATCAATTTTTCGAGGAGAAATATACTGGCCTTTTTTAATAACCTTGAGGGTATCCAGTGAAAGACTTCCGGGGTAAGGCTTTGTACCCGTAACCATTTCGTACAGCATAATTCCCAGAGCATAAATATCAGCCCTGTGATCAACACGGGCTGAATCTTCAAACTGCTCCGGCGGCATATAGGCAGGTGTTCCAAGAGCCACACCACTTTGAGTAAGGTCTCCGCTTGTTACAGTTGTTCCATTTTCTGCCAATCTGGAAGCTGCAGCACCCGCACCGCCGGCACCTGAGCCCTCTGCATGGTCACTTGCGATTCCAAAATCAGCCAGCTTGATCTCGCCCCGCTTCGATAAAAGTATGTTTCCCGGTTTAATATCGCGGTGAACAATTCCTTTTGAATGAGCATATTTTAAGGCATAGCAGGCATCCTGCATAACAAGCATTGCAATTGGAACCGGCAGCGAAGTCTGTCGTTTTATGAGAGCATCAAGTGCCGTTCCATCTACAAGCTCTTCTACCATATAACGAAAGCCAGCTTCTGTAAAATAATCAAAAAGATGAACAATATATGGACTTTGTAAATCAAGCAGCAGCTGGGCTTCCTTTTTAAATCG
>CAMNGG010000202.1 GCA_946537975.1 uncultured Treponema sp.
ACAACATAATCGAAATATCCTTCAATTCTATGGTCACCCATTTTGCTCATTTTGATTGTATATGAAATTGCATACAGAATGGCAAGTGCTTTCTGATATTCTCCATCACTGTCATTTGGATTTCCTTTTCCACGGACAGCAACAAACTGCATTTTTGGGATATGAACCAGCTGCGACTTTGCGGGTGGGAGATAAAATTCCTTGTATTCTTTTTTGTAGTCAAAGGGCATTTGAGTTTCTCCTTGTTTTATTATGGTGGTTTCGAGAGCCTCAACCACCGCAATTTATTGTTTCTTCAAGCTCTTCCAGTAATTCATGCTTGTAATTTTTTTCTCTTGTTGATTCACGAACTTCCTTCCAAAGACGGGCGGCAACTTTCAGCTTGTTGGAAAACTTTGTCGTTGCCGGATCGGTACAAAAATCTTTTACAAACTTATTCCACTGGAGCGCAACCTTGTCATAATGGGCATAGCTTTTTCGCCCGTAATAAATATCAAGCAAATCTCCAAGGGTAAATACTGTATCTCCTCTTTCACGAACTTTTCTAGCGCTCGCAACCATATCTGCATTGAACTTAAAATTTTTGATTCCAGTCTGGGCAGAAAAGAAATCGCGGAAATGCTGGCTGAAGCGAAAGTTACATTCAATCAAACCGGTTTCAAGAGATAATTCAACGCCTGTCTTCTTTACATATTTCTTTAGACGACATTCTTTTATTTGTGGATTCTTTCCTATAAAATACTCCTCAATCCTCTCATTCAGCTCAGCCTTATAACCACTGGTGCAAATTCCCAGCCGCCTGCAAATCGCAGCAAGCTCTTCGCGATACCAGTAATATTTTGAGAACTCTTCGTATGTCTTTATTTCCTCAAATGCCGGTCTACTTTCCATGACAAAATCTTAGCACAGAAAATATGACATCAGCATGTCATATTTAAATCATTTTGTCAGGAAACGTATCGTAGCATCAATTACATCTGCAATTGCCATGATTCGGGCTTCAAGTGGGAAATCCTCTCCCTTAAGCCCGTCGGGGTATCCGGAGCCGTCCCAGCATTCATGATGATAATGAGCAACATTTTCGGCGATAATGCGGAATTCTAAATCATCAGTTTCTTCAAGAATTTCATGAACAATTCTTGCATCCTCAGTGGTATGCTTTTTCATAATTTCAACTTCTTCATCAGTATAGCTTCCAGGCTTTCGCAGGATTGAATCGTCAACAGTGATTTTTCCAAGATCATGCATAGGTGCTGCTTTTATAAGATTTTTATTAAACCTTTGAGAAAGTTTAAGAGCATCATCGCTTGTGTCTTTTACAATTTCATCAAGCAGGATTTTTACAACATCACTGTTTTTCTTAATGTGACCGCCCGTGGAATTATCCCGGCCTTCAACCATCATGGACATGCTCAAAACAAGATTGTCCTGCATCTTTACAATATGCTCAGTTTTCTTTTCAACCTCAGCCTACAGCCGGTCACTAAATTTATTAAGAAAAGAAATATATTTTTGATTTTGAGTATCATCTTCAATATAAATCAGATAGCCCTGATGGCATTTACCCGAATACAGATAATCAATACTAATTTTGTAGATTTTTTCGCCGGCTTCTTTATAAAAAATGTTTTTTGAATTTCCAGCTTTAAACTCAATGATTTTAGAAATCAGTTCCGAATTCAAAGTTTCATTTTTCGCAGCATTTGAATCAATCCAAAGTTCATTTAAGGAATAAAAATCATGGTAAAATAAACACTGAATCTTTTTCTCCAAATTATTGCGTAAATTGCACCCATTACTAATGAAAGGGCAAAAAGACTGTTGTAATAAAATGTCATAAGAAACGCTTTAATTATAAATGAAGAATTTCTTATTGTTAAGTTTTATATACCAGAATAATTAAGCCAGAATATTTAAGCCCATTCGGAGATCCAATGAATATTTACATTAATTTTTGATGACTGCTTATGCGAGACTGCACTCTACTTTTCTGACCTTAAAAAAAATATCCGGTATCAATTGAGCAGATAATAAATAGAAATTTATCTCAATTTACTGTAGAGTAAATATATGACAGAACTAACTCCCCTGCAGAAAGAAATTGCCAGCGCCCTTGAACAGCTCAAAGAAAAATCTCTGATAACTGAAGCACTGCTTGCAAAAAAGGTACGCGAGAATGCAAAGATCCAGGGAAAGAATAAAGCCGGCATCAGCCTCAAAGACCTTGACAGCTGCATTCAATACCTTGCCGAAAACAAGAGCCTCTCTTACGCACTGCACTTAAACAGCGCAAATGACATTCTGATAAAAAAAGAAGAGACCTGGAAGCTTCTCGAAGGTGATGCAAAAAAGCGCCGGCAGTCCAGCGAAAAATCCATGTCAGTTTTGACTAACGGTGATTTACGCAGCAAGGCTTCTGGTGGCAAGAGTCTTCAAAAACGCAGTGACCGTAAAAAACTAAATGTTCGCAGCTACGAAGAATACGAATAAAATAATATATATAAAGAGGTAAACTATGAAAAAGAATTTTGGAAAGCAGACTTTTATGTATCCTATGCCGGTACTCATTATTGCAACTTATGATGAAGATGGAAATCCGGATGCAATGAATGCCGCCTGGGGTGGAATCCACGATACAAATCAGATTGGAATTTGCCTGGACAAAAGTCATAAAACGACAAAAAACATAAAGGCTCGCCGCGCCTTCACCGTAAGCATGGCAACTGCCGCCAGTGTAAAAGAATGCGACTATGTTGGAATAGCAAGCGGCAATACTGAGCCGGATAAAATTAAAAAGGCTGGCTGGACAGTTTCAAAATCTGAGTTTGTAGACGCTCCTGTAATCAATGAGCTTCCAATGGTGCTTGAATGCGAAGTTGCCCAGATGAGCGACGACAGCGATTATATCGTGGGAAATATCATCAATGTTTCTGCTGACGAGACAATCCTCACCGACGGAAAAATTGATGCCGCAAAGCTCCAGCCAATCTGCTATGATCCTGTTAGTCATAACTACAACGTACTGGGGTCGGTTGCGGGCAAGGCCTTCTCTGATGGTAAGGCTATAAAATAAGAGGTAAAAATGTCAAAAAAAGCACGCATTACTATTCATCCCAAATTTAAGATTGGCGAAATATCTCCCCGACTTTTTTCAGCCTTCATGGAACCTATCGGTACTATTGTAAACGGCACCATGTATAATCCAAAACACCCTACTGCCGACGAGCAGGGCTTCCGAAGAGATTTTATTCAGGCACTTCAAGGCACCGGCTTGCCTGCTGTCCGTATGCCGGGCGGTAATTTTGTTTCAGCCTGGCAATGGAAAGATTCCATTGGTCCACGCGAGCTTCGTAAAGCCCATCTGGACCCGGCCTGGCATCAGTACATTCCAAATGATGTTGGACATGACGAATATCTGCAGTGGGCAGAAAAAGCTGGAACCGCACCAATTTACACAGTCAATCTTGGAACAGGCAGCCTTCAGGATGCAATGGACTGCGTTGAATACACAAATCACGAAGGCGGCACATACTGGTCTGACCTTCGCCGCAAAAACGGCCACGACAAACCTTACAATGTAAAAACCTGGTGCCTTGGCAACGAAATGGACGGCCACTGGCAGCTTGGCTCCTGGGAGAAAAATCCGACAGGCTACGGAACTCTCTGCCACGAAGCTTCAAAGGCTATGAAGTGGATTGATGAAAAAATCGAGACTGTAGTCTGCGGTTCTTCTGCTTCCTTTATGGACCACTACCCTGAATGGGAAGCAAAGGTTATGGACCAGTGTTATGACACCGTAGACTACCTTGCCCTTCACCACTATCACATCGCAAAACCAGGAGACATTTTGTCACTGCTGGGCGGCTCTCTTTATTATGAAGATTTTATAAATACCGAAGCAGCTATGCTGGACTACATTCAGGCAAAGCACCGCTCACCTCGAAAAGTAAATATTTCCTTTGATGAGTATGGAGCCTTCCCGCGCCCTTTCAGCGAGCTGCACCCTGGTTACGGACCTTACAACATGGCCAGAGTTCACTATGCCTTTGACCCGGAGCGAAAATATATCCGCCACGACCCGGACAATATGCCGGAACGCGAATTCCCGGGCGGAGACATGCTTAAGCTTCTCAGCATGACTTCCATTCAGCTTGCCCTCCTTCGCCATGCCGACCGCGTTAAAATCGGCTGTATGACGGGAGGCCTTGCTGCGTTAGCAACAACTAACCACGACACAGTCTGGCGCCCCGCAACTTATTATGCCTTCCGCCAGCTGATTGAATACGCCCGCGGAATTTCCCTTCAGACAATTGTTGATTCAGAAACCTTTGATATGCCGGGCTACGCAATTGACGACACCTCCCAGTACACAGGCAAGAACAATGTAAACTACATAGACTCAGCCTCTGCCTGGGACGAAAAGGCAGGACGCCTTACAGTCTATGTTATTAACAGGAACGAAAGTCAGACCTATCCGCTTGAACTTGACCTCCGGGGCTTCGCAGATATTGCTTCGTCTGGCAAGGCAAGCGGCCGCCTCACAAAGTGCACCCATCACGAAACCTTCAGCAAGGATTTTGAAGCAAAAAGCTCTGCCGGCCACGACTGGAAGACACCGGCAAAAAAATCGGTTACAATTAAAGAAGGCATTGCATCTGCAAAGGTCCAGCCACTTTCGTGGAATGTATTTATCTTCGAATAAATGTCAAAGCGAGCAAAGCGAAACAATCCATTGAAGATTGCCACGTCGCCTTGCTTCTCGCAATGACAGGGAGAAAAAATGTATTTAACCTACACTGTTTACGTGCTGCTTCTGGCACTCTTTATCTGGGGCGGAAAATTCGCCGGTTTCAGAAAAGACAAATTTCATGAGGACTCAGCTTCTCTTGATTCCTTTATGTCACTACGCGGCTTTGCTGCAATCGGAGTAATTCTTCACCACATCTCTCAGGAGAATGCTTTCCAGATGGCCAACCACTACGGCACAAAACCTGGAGAACTCAGCATTTTTGTAAATGCAGGTTTTCTTTTTGTAGCAATTTTCTTTTTCTGTTCTGGCTACGGACTTATCAAAAGTCTTGAAACAAAGCCGGACTACTTCAATGGCTTTATCAAAAAACGCATGGTAAAGACTCTGGTCATTCCCTATTATGTAAGCATTTTGATTTACGCGCTTCTGCGTTTTGCCAGTGGAGAACGCTTTGCTCCTCTTCAGTGGGTAAGTCATCTTCTAGGCTTTTCAATGGTAAATGAATACGCCTGGTATCCTATTGTTGCATTCTTCCTTTATCTGGCCTTCTATCTGATTTTCAAAAATATCAAAAACCGAAAAGTCTGCTATATTCTTATGGCAGTAATCATAGTTCTGCTTGGTATGATTTTCTGTGTAAACGGACATTTTACCTGGTGGGCTGGACCAAAGAACTGGTGGCTGGGAGCTTCCCCTCTTCACGAAAAATGGTGGGCTCAGCAGAAGATTTTCTGGTTCTCCGGTGAATGGTGGATTAATTCCTGTCC
>CAMNGG010000203.1 GCA_946537975.1 uncultured Treponema sp.
TTATGTAAATGGAAACGTAGGAAGCGGCACTGTTCAGGAAATGTCTGAATGGGTTGAATATATTACCTTTGGCGGCGAATCACCAATGAGTAAGATGCGTGAAGCAAACGGCCACAAAAAGCCATGGAAGCTTCCTATGTTCTGTGTTGGAAACGAAAACTGGGGCTGTGGCGGAAACATGAAGCCTGAATATTACGCAGACCTTTATCGCCGCTATCAGACTTATGTCCGCCAGTACGGGAAAGATAAAATCATGAAGATTGCCTGCGGTCCTAACGCTGCTGATTTCAACTGGACAGAAGTTCTTATGCGAGAGGCAGCTCCTCTTATGGATGGTCTTTCACTCCATTATTACACAGTTGAGCCAGACTGGAACGGACGCAAGCCGGCCTGCGATTTTACAGAAAAAGACTGGTATCTCACAATGAGCAAAGCAGGCTTTATGGAAACTCTCGTACGCCGTCACGACGAAATCATGACAAAGTACGATCCTGATAAGCGCGTAGCCCTTGTAGTAGACGAATGGGGAACCTGGTTTGCAGTAGAAAAGGGAACAAATCCTGGCTTCCTCTATCAGCAGTCTACAATCCGCGACGCTCTTGTTGCCGGTATTACCCTTAATATCTTTAACAATCACTGCGACCGTGTACGTGTTGCAAATATTGCTCAGGCAGTAAACGTACTTCAGTCTCCAGTTTTGACCGAAGGTGCAAAGATGGTTAAGACACCAACCTGGTACGTATTCCATATGTTTAAGCCTCACATGGATGGAACTTCCCTTACAACCCGTGTTGCTTCAAATCAGATTGGTCCTAAGGATGCCCGCATCGATTCAGTTTCTGCTTCTGCTTCTCACAAGAAGAATGTTTACACTGTAACTCTTACAAATGCGGAACTGACTGGAAAGAAAAATATCAGTATCACCCTCGCAGGCCTTAAGGGTAAAATTAAGGAGGCAAAGGCAACTCTTCTTACTTCAAAAGAAATGCATGCCTGCAACAGCTTTACAAAGCCTGAAGAGATTAAAGAAAAAGCACTTGAGGTTAAGCTTTCCGGTGCAAATGAAATGTACATAACAGTACCGGCAATGAGTGTTGTTACAGTTTCAATTCAGGCATAATGAAAGAGCCTTGTCCCGAATGCGAAAATAAAGCTTATCTCTCAAGTCTGGATATGACGCCCGAACTGGTGGCCGAAATGGCCTCCGCCGAGCCCGTCGCCGACTATGCGGGAGACCAGCTTGTCGCAGAAAGACTTGAAATCTGCAAGGCCTGCCCGAGGCTTATAGGCGGTATGACCTGCCGTGACTGCGGCTGCTTTGTGCAATTCCGAGTGCGGCACAAAACCGCCGCCTGTATAAATGGAAAATGGTGATTAATATGGAAAACTACAACAAAAACGATGTCGCCCCACAACCCCCAATGGGCTGGAACAGCTACGACTATTACAACACAATGGTAAACGAGGAGCAGGTTCGCGCAAATGCCGAATATATGGCAAAGAACCTTAAAAAGTTTGGCTGGGAATATGTCGTAATCGATATTCAGTGGTCAGACCCGGATGCCGGTCTTCGTAACGGCGAAAATATTCAGTACATTCCCTTCAGCCGCTTTTGTATAGACGAGTTTTCCCGCCAGATTCCGGCTCCTAACCGTTTTCCTTCCAGCGAAGGCGGAAAGGGCTTTAAGCCTCTCGCAGATTATATCCATTCGCTGGGACTTAAGTTTGGAATCCATATCATGAGGGGTATTCCACGCTTTGCCTGCCACGACCATCTGCCCATTAAAACTCACGATGGCAGCAAAATCACCGCAGACCTGGTTGCAAACCCATATTCAGTGAGCCGCTGGAATGCAGATATGTATGGGGTCGATGCTAACCGCCCTTATGCCCAGGATTATTACGATTCAACTTTCGAGCTTTATGCTTCCTGGGGAGTAGATTACGTAAAGGTAGATGATATCTGTAATACAAATATGTACCCTCATAATCCTTATTCCGCAGAAAAAGAAATTGAGATGATGGCTAAGGCAATTGAAAATAGCGGGCGCGGTATGGTGCTTTCTTTGAGCCCCGGACCTGCTGTAATTGAAAAAGCCCATCATTACGAGACCTTTGCAAATATGTGGCGCATTACAGATGATTTCTGGGATGACTGGAAGCTTTTGAAGGCCATGTTCGAGCGCTGCGAGGTCTGGCAGAAGCACACCGGCGACGGTAACTGGCCTGACTGCGACATGCTGCCAATGAACCGCTTAGGCTGGGGCTGGGCCGCACCTGGAACTCCCGAAAAAAAGCGGGGCTGGAAGTGCAAGTTTACAAAAGAAGAAACCCGCACAATGATAACCCTCTGGTGTATTTTCCGTGCTCCGCTTATGATTGGAACCGACCTGCCGCAGCTGGACAAGTTCAATCTGGGCCTGCTTACGAACGAAGAAATTCTTGCCATGGACAAGTGCCCTAACCAGGCAGAGCAGCTGAGTGCTTCCTGTCATGAAGATGTTGTTGTCTGGCGCAATATAACTGATGATGGACACGCCTATTATGCTTACTTTAACTTAAGCGAAGAGCCTCAGACTGTAAAAATGAACTCAGAAAATGGCAGAATTCGCGACCTCTGGGCTAAAAAAGACCTGAAGGAAGGCATTACCTTTACGCTCCAGCCACACGCATGTAGAGCGTTCAAAGTGTAATGAGAACTGTCATGCTGAACTTGTTTCAGCATCTTTGTTAATGAGACCCTGAAACAAGTTCAGGGTGACAGAGTAAATTCAATTGAAAATTTGACGGGTCTACAGTATATTATAAATTATGAATTATAAATCAATTTATACCAGCCCTCGCTTTGATGACGAGGATGAAGAAAAGAAACAGAAAATGCCGGATCCTTTTTCGGACAGATTCCTTAAGACAAGACAGATTGTTCTTACCGGCGAAGTAAACAAAGAACTTGCAGATTCAATTGCAAAACAGCTCTTGATTCTTGACGCAGAAGATTCAAAATCTCCAATTTACATGTATATTGACTCTCCTGGCGGCGATGTAGACGCAGGTTTTGCTATTTATGATGTAATCCGTTTTGTAAAAGCTCCGGTTTATCTTATCGGTATGGGTCTTATAGCTTCTGCTGCAACCCTTATTCTTATTGCAGTTCCAAAAGAGCGCAGAATCGGTCTCCCAAACAGCCGCTATCTTATCCATCAGCCTCTTGGTCAGATGCGTGGTGTTGCAACTGATATTGAAATTTATGCAAAGGATATGGAAAAAATCCGCGCAAAACTTAATAAATTGATTGCGGAGGCTACAGGAACTCCGCTTGAGCAGGTTACAAAGGATACAGACCGCGACTACTGGCTTGATGCGGATGAAGCTGTAAATTATGGTCTTATCAGTAAGGTTGTTTCTCAGAAAGAGGAGCTTCCAAAAAAGTAGTTTATGCAATTCGAACTGACCAATCAGCTTACAGACGACATAATCTCCGCCATGGAAAATCAGGATGTTGAATATGCCGTTGACGCTGTAGAAGGTCAGCTTGTTATTTCTGATTCAGACGGACATGTTCCTGATGACGAGAGATATTACATTTTACCTGAATGGGGGCCGTCAGACGGTTTTGAACTTCGCGAAGATTTTGTGAATAATCTTCATTCACCTTTAGCCCGTGAAGAGCTTCAGAGTGCCATGCATTCAGGAAGGGGGGTATTTAAGAATTTTCGAAACACCTTAAAAAATTACCCGGAAGTTGATAAACGATGGCATATTTATAAGCACAGATGTATGTCGGCACGTATCAACGAATGGTATAATTCCCTGCGAGAAATATGGGGATTGGAAAAATTAGACCAGCTGCCGGAATCAGACGAATCTTTAGTGCACGATGATTTTTCATTTAAGGAATATGATTCAGCTGCTGACAGAAAGACAATCCTTTTGAATATTACTGCGGGTGCGTGCGAGGACCAGGACCTGCCACCAGAAGTTAGCGAAGCGTTTTACGGATTATGGAAGACTCAATTTGAAGAAGCTTCCTCAGAAAATCAAACCGGTTATATTTGCTTCAGCCTTTCAGATGAATTTGCAGGATGTATTACAGTATCGCCGCTTTTACAGAATCAGGAAAAGATAGTTGTACTTACAAGTCTTTTTGTTCCTGAGCAGTTTCGTGGACTGGGAATAGGTACAGAACTTTTAGAAATGTGTATAACCAGACTCCAGAACTGCGGAAAAAAATGGGTTTTAATCCCGAACTTTTTTGCACCGGATATTTTACAGCCGTTATTAACACGTACAGGCTTTAGAAAAATTAATTCCGGATACATTTTAGCTTTAGAAAAAGGAGTATAAAAAAAATGGCATTTAATCGTGATTTTGAGTTGAATGAAGCTCAGCTTGAGGAATATCTCAAGAATGCAACAGACAGAGTAAGAACATCGGAGAATGTTGATTTACTTTCAGATTTGAACAAATTGTTTAAGAAGAACGTTCCGCTTACAGTTCGTAAGTATGTGATTGCATATCTGCTTAAAGAAGCTTTAAAGCATTATCATCCTTTTGGAAATCGTCGTGACCGTTTTGAAAGAAATGAGCGTTTTGACCGTAACGAAAAAAATCAGCGCAACCGCCAGGAAAGAAGCTTCCATCAGGAGCGAACAGAGCGCGTTGAAGCTGCCGCTGAAACAACAGAAGCCGCTGCTACAGAAGAAGAGCGCCCTCGTCATCCACGTGTAGAAATTCCTGAAGATCAGGCTACATCAATTTTTATCAGTATTGGAAAAAACCGCCGTGTTTACCCGCGCGACCTCGTAGGTATTCTTATTGCGATTGCTGGAATTGACCGCGAACGCATTGGCGATATCAAGGTTCTTGCAAATTATTCTTTCGTTCAGCTTTATACCGAAGATGCTCAGACAGCAATCGACAAGCTTAACGGTTATGATTACCGCGGACGCAAGCTCGCAGTAAGCTACAGCCGCCAGAAGTCAGAAGCTGACAGTGATACTGCTGCGGAAGCAGGAGCTGCTGAAGCTCAGTCCGGTTACTCTGCAGAAGCCGCAGAAATGGCCGCAGAAGACGCTGCCGCTTATGCCGCCGCAGAAAAAGCTGCTGCCGACAAAGAGCCTTTTGGAGTTTAATGAAAATTCACGTCTTACATACAGGCGTCTTTAAAGTAAATACACTTGTCGTTCCAACAACGGGCGGCAAGTGTTTTATTGTAGACCCTGCTGCCTGCGCCCTTTCCGGCGACGAAAATCTTATCCTTGATTATCTTAAAGCCCACAAATTAGAGTGCGAGGGAATTGTCCTTACACATTCTCACTTTGATCATATTACAGGAATTGCTCCCCTTAAGGCTGCTTTTCCGTCCGCAACAATAGCCCTGCACGAAGCAGAGCTTTCTGAACTTAACGGAAGCGGCGGGGCCGGCCCGATGAACAATTCTGTACTGCGCTTTTTCGGAGCCCCCGAGCTGCTTGAGGTAGTAGGCGCCCAGCCTGCGGCAGACACCCCGCTTAAGGATGGTTTGACAATTTTCGGCTGGAAGGTTTTGCATACTCCGGGACATACACCAGGTTCAGTGTGCCTTTATAAAGCCGGTGCAGCAGATGATGGGCGCGGCATTTTAATTTCCGGAGATACTCTTTTTGACTATGGCGGTTACGGCCGGACAGATATGTATGGTGGTGATGAGCTTGAAATACAGAAGAGCCTTGCCCGCCTGCAGCGTGAAATCCCCGCCGGAACCTTAGTCTACCCCGGCCACGACAATTTCGGCTTTATGTTTTAATAAGGATTCCAAATTTTATATTCAGTAGCGCCATCTGCGCCCATTTCCATCTTAATAAAGGCAATATCAACAAAGCTCTTTTCAACCGTCGCAATTGCAAAGCCTGGAGCCTGGCCTCCCCGAGGTCTTGCACAGCTACCAGGATTTACAATCTTAAAGTTTTTGAAGTTATCTTCGCGGGCAACGTGGGTGTGCCCGTAAAAAGCAGTCGTACATTCACTTACCTGCATTTCAAGGCCAAGCGTTTCTACACCCCAGTCCACGCCCTGATTATGGCCATGAGTAATAAGAATGCCGCGGCCATTTACCTTCAATTCAATCATTCCGGAAAAGTAAAGAGTTCCCTTGTCGAGCGGATAAGAAGCCGGGTCACAGTTTCCGTGTACAGCCGCAATCACCGGTGGTACACAGTTTCCAAGCTTTTTGTCGGATTTTGCCACATACAGAAGCTGGGCGATGTCGCATACTCCGTCACCGCAGAAAATCAGTCCGTCACATTGGCTTCCGAAGCGGCGGACAATTCCCTCGACAATACCGTAGCGTCCGTGCGAATCTGAAAGCACAAGCAGGCGGGCGTGATCCTTTGTTGCCAGAGCGTCAATTGCGGAGCTTGCACCTATTATATTCTGTTTGTGCTGTGATATTTCAATCATTGAAGTCCTTATACAGGTGGTTTTGATACACGTGCTAATTCAATACAAAATGATTTATAGACTGCAGCCCGCTTTCCGGGTCCGTGTAGTGGTGGAACTGAAAATCAGCAAGCATCTGAGCCATGTGCTTTTGCAGTTCAACATTACGTTCCGGCGCTCCATCGAGCAGCTGTATATATTTTATTGTTTCGATGATTATTTCCGGGGCATTTGCATGGATTTGACCGTCGCTTTCTTCCGGAGCAACTTCGCCGGTAAGTCCCGCAGTCTGTCCTTTGTCTACAACAATGTCACAGGTGGATTCGATACCAAGAACATCGTCCTGAGGAAAAAGAGCTACAACCGGGTAAGGAACCTTCTGTTCCCATTTATCCTGATTTTTTGCAAGAGCAGTGTGGGTGTTTTCTGGGGCTCCAAGCAGAACAATGCCCGCAAGGTCTAAATTTTCTTCAAGAAGAATAGCTGCAAAATCAGAAGCATAGCCGCGGACTCCATGCTTAAAATCATCCGGGTAGGTGAGTGGATAAATTAAGCCGCCGTCTTCGTTAAGTCCAAAATTTTCCTGAAGCTGAGCCAGCAGGGGTTCTTTTATTTCTGGATTATTAAAATCATAACCAAAAAGAACGCATACCCTTTTATTTGTGATATGCCATTTTTGAGGTTCTGTCTGTACAAGGGGTGTTTCAGTTTTATTAAGTGTAAGCTCTATACTGTCGGTGTCGTAAGTCTTCTGCTTTTTTTTGCAGCCGGTAAAGGCAGCCGCAAGCAAAAGAAAAGCGATTACTCTGATATATGTCTTTTTCATGTTCCCACCATAAGTCATTGCGAGGCGAAGCCGACAATTTAGCTGTCATTGCGAGGCGAAGCCGAAGCAATCCTCATAATCTTACACCATTTTATTTTTCTTGAAAAGGACTGCCTTTTTCGGTATTATTGGAATATGAATGTCATACAGCCCGTTTTAGAACTAATCGGAAGTCTGGGTCTGCTCCTTTATGGAATGAAGCTCATGTCCGATGGTATTCAAAAGAGCTCCGGTGAAAAGCTTCAGCGTGCCCTTTCTGTTCTTACAGGAAACCGTTTTGCTTCTCTTTTGACCGGTCTTGTTGTTACGATGATTATTCAGTCATCGGGTGCAACTACCGTAATGGTTGTTACCTTCGTTAATTCCGGACTTATGACCCTTGCACAGTCTGTAGGTGTTATTTTTGGTGCGAACATCGGTACTACAATTACAGCCTGGATTGTTGCCATCTTTGGATTCAATTTTAAGATATCTGCCTTTGCCATTCCGGTTTTCGGAATCGGTTATTTCAGCGCTTTAATCAGAAAAGGAAAATACAGAAACTGGGCCGAAGCTCTTATGGGTTTTGGTATGCTCTTCCTTGGTTTGAGCGGACTTTCTGCAGTATTTACACCGGAGCAGCTAGGCTGGCTCTTTAAGATTCAGGGGGCTGGTCCTCTTGCCATTCTTTTGGGCTTTGTGATTGGTATTTTGATTACAGCCCTTCTGCATTCTTCTTCAGCTTTTTCTGCAATCGTAATTACAATGGCCTATAACGGACTTATAAACTGGGAATTGGCCGCAGCCATGACCCTCGGTTCTAACGTTGGTTCTACTATAGATGCCGTGCTTGCTTCAATTGGTACAAATGCAGATGCCCGCCGTTCAGCCTTGATACACGTTATGTTCAACGTCTTTGGTACTGTGCTTGCACTGATTTTCTTCCATCCATTCCTGAATTTAGTGATGATGCTCACCCCGGGCGGACAGCATTCAAATATTGCAATCCGTATTTCAATGCTGCATACAGTATTCAAAACCCTTTCTACTTTGATTTTGCTGCCAATGCAGAATCCTCTTGTTCTTCTTGCAAAGAAAATCATCAAAAACGACCCGGAAAAAACTTCCAATGTTTACAAACTGGAATTTACCGGTCTTCTTACAAAAGATTCTGTCGCAACTCATATCATTCAGGCTGAAAAAGCTATTGCCGATATGACAGACGTTGTGACGGATATGTTCGACAAGATTCAGATTGGTGTTACAAAGCGTAATAATGATTTTATTGAAAAATACGGTGAGGCCAGCGAGCTTGCAGAAGATTATGCTGACCAGATGCATGAACAGATTACCCACTATCTGATTAAGTGCGAATCGCTTCAGGTTACAGAAAAACAGCTCAATCACATTTCTAACATGATTCAGATTGTTGATGAGCTTGAAAATATGAGCGATTCCTGCTACGGCACAATCATGCTGATTAAGCGTTCAATCGAAAAGAAGATGAAATTCCAGACTGAGGATATGGAACGCCTGCTTCCTTACATCGAGCTTGCCCGCCAGTTCCTTCAGTTTATCCGCATAAATATCAACAAACAGCTTACACCGGAAAAGCTTGAGCTTGCCCGCGAACTCGAAGACGGAATCGACGCCTTCCGTAAAGACCTCAAGAAGGTTGCCCGCAAACGTCTCGAAGGCGGTGCCGACGTTAAATCCGAGCTTCTCTACATTGATATTGTCCGCACAATCGAACATATCGGCGACAACTGTTTTAATATTTCTGAAATCCTTGTGAATGGTTAAAAAATTATAAAAAGGAGATACCTTATGAAACAATTAATAAAGTTTTCTGCTTTACTGCTTCTTACCCTTGCTGCCTTTATCGGCTGTAAACATGCCCCAGAGGATAATTCCTCAAAAAAAGCGGGACTGTTTGATTATAAGACAATTACAACGGTAGATATGGAAAAAACAGATTTCAATTCTACAACATATCCTCTGGCAGATGGTGAATGGGTTTATAAAGGAATTGAAGAATTTATCGGAACTGGTATTTATGTAGAAGAGATTACCTTCACAAAAACAGGTACAACTTATAAGATTACAAATGCAACTTATTACATGGAAGCAAGCGGAGATTATGCTTATGGAAATATCAGCGATTCCGACAAAGCTTCTTATGAAACAAAACTGCCGACAAATGAAGGTTTTTTTGATAATTTTAAAAAGAGCCAGGTACAATACTTAAAAACTAATGCTGATAAAACAAGATTCTTTGTATATGCCGAGGGACTTACTACTCGTGATGGTAATGAATCTGCTTATAAAGCAAATTACTATCTGATGAAAAAGTAATGGGAAAAATTAATCCCTTTACGCAATTATAACTTTTAATTATACTTAAAATATTAACAATAATAAAAGAGGTTTGTTTGTTATGGGAAACAACTATTTTAACTCAATTCCATGGAGAGAGGCACGTCTTCAGCTCGGTCACTGCCGCTCTATGGCTAAGGAAGAATTTGCTGACGGAGTAAACGCACTTAAAGGAAAGAAAATTGTAATTGTGGGATGCGGTGCTCAGGGCTTGAACCAGGGCTTGTGTCTTCGTGATTCTGGATTGGACGTCAGCTACGCATTGCGCGATGCTGCTATTGCAGAAAAACGTCAGTCTTGGAAAAACGCTACAGAAAACGGATTTAAAGTGGGTAACTACGATGAAATGATTCCAACTGCAGACCTCGTAGGAAACCTTACCCCGGATAAGCAGCACACTCCTGTAATCACAGAAGTTATGTCTAAAATGAAGAAGGGCTCTGCCCTTTGGTACAGCCACGGCTTCAATATGATTGAAGAGGGAATGCAGATTCGCCCTGATATCACTGTTGTAATGTGTGCTCCTAAGGGACCAGGTACAGAAGTCTGGCACGAGTTCCAGCGCGGCTTTGGTGTACCAGACCTTATCGCTGTTCACCCTGTAAACGACCCTGAAGGAAAGGGCTGGGCTTATGCAAAGGCTCTGGCTGTTGGTATGGGTGGAAGCAAGGCCGGTGTACTCGAGTCTAGCTTTGTTGCTGAAGTTAAATCAGACCTTATGGGCGAGCAGACAATTCTCTGCGGTATGCTCCAGGCCGGTACAATCGTTTGCTACGACAAGATGGTTGAAGAAGGAATCAGCCCTGAATACGCAACTAAGTTCCTTATGCACGGCTGGAACGT
>CAMNGG010000204.1 GCA_946537975.1 uncultured Treponema sp.
AAGAAGATTTTGACTGTAGAAATGTCTATGGGTCAGATGGTTCAGGACGTTAAGCTTAACTGCGGACGTAGCGTAAAGGATGTTGATTTCTATGGCGAGCCTGGTGGAATCATTCCTTCAGTTGATGCTGTTATTGAGAAGGTAAAGAGCTATGAGTAAGAAATATGAATTTCCAAAATCAATGAATGATGTTCCTACACACTACTGTGGTGGCTGTGGTCATGGAATCGTTCACAAGTTGATTGCACAGGTTATTGATGAAATGAATATTCAGCAGGATGTACTTTTAGTTGCTCCTGTTGGTTGTGCAGTTTATGCCTATAACTATATTAATGTTGATTCCTGCGAGGCCGCTCATGGTCGTGCTCCTGCAGTTGCAACCGGTATGAAGCGCGTTCATCCGGATAAGCTTGTTATCAGCTATCAGGGTGATGGTGACTTGCTTGCTATTGGTACAGGTGAAACTGTTCATGCTGCAAACCGTGGTGAGAACATAACTGTAATCTTTATCAACAATGCAATTTACGGAATGACTGGTGGTCAGATGGCTCCAACTTCTCTTGTTGGTCAGGTTACAAAGACAACTCCTTTCGGACGTAATGCTGATGAGGTTGGATATCCTATCCGTGCCTGCGAGCTTTTGAATACTCTTGTTGAACCAAAGTATATTGAGCGCTGTGCCGTTTACGATGTTCCTCACATCAATAAAACAAAGGCTGCCATCAAAAAGGCTTTGACATATCAGAAGGAAGGAAAGGGCTACAGCTTTGTCGAGGTTCTTTCTATGTGTCCTACAAACTGGGGTGTTGCTCCAACTGTTGCTGCTGACTGGGTAAAGGATCAGATGGAACCTTATTATCCTCTTGGAGTTTTCCGCGACGTTCCAGGCGGAGTTACACCGGAAGCCGCAACTCCTAAAGCCGGCGTGGTTGGTAAATAATATCTAACAAAGATATAAAAGATATCAAAGATTAATAAGATAAAAGGAGATAAACAGATTTTTGACTGATGATGAAATTACAGAAAAAATAATAGGAGCTGCTTATAAGGTTGCAAATACACTTGGTTCTGGTTTTCTTGAAAAAGTATATGAAAACGCACTTTTCATTGAAATAAAGAAACAAGGGCTGTATGTAAAACAACAATATAATCTTCCTGTTTATTATGAAGGTGAAATTGTCGGTGATTATTATGCCGATTTATTCATTGAAAAATCTGTAATAGTTGAGTTGAAAACAGCTAAGGAACTAGCTCCTGAATTTTCAGCTCAAGTTATCAATTATTTAAAAGCAGCAAAGCTTAATACTGGCTTGCTTATAAATTTTGGAAAACCAAAGATAGAAATAAAAAGATTATTTGGAAATTCTAAATAAAAAAGTATCCTTAATATCCTTTTTATCTTTTATATCTTTGTGAATATGTTTATCCCTTTTTGGAGTTTATATATGACAACAGAAATTATTTTTGCGGGATTCGGTGGTCAGGGGGTTATCCTTGCCGGAAAAATCCTTACACTTGCCGGAATGAGCGAAGACAAATACGTTTCTCACATTCCTTCATACGGTGCTGAGATGCGCGGTGGTACTGCCAACTGTTCTGTAATCGTAAGTGATGAAGAAGTTGCTTCACCGGTTATCGAAAAGCCGGATGTAGTAGTTGCTCTCAACAAGCCTTCTATGACTAAGTTTGAAAAGTGGCTTAAGCCGGGCGGACTTTTGATTTATAATTCTTCTTTGATTGATATTGAACCAAGCCGCAAGGATATCAGAACACTTGCTTTGCCTGCTAACGATATTGCCGCAGAGACTAACAACGCCCGTGGTGCAAACATGGTTGTGCTGGGCTGTCTTGCAAAGGTTTGCCCTGGTATGATCAGCGGAGTTAAGCCTTT
Source organism: uncultured Treponema sp. (assembly GCA_946537975.1). Classification (GTDB taxonomy): domain Bacteria; phylum Spirochaetota; class Spirochaetia; order Treponematales; family Treponemataceae; genus Treponema_D. Next base: position 1,892 of record CAMNGG010000204.1, read on the forward strand.
TGAGTACGCTTTGGATGAAGCAATCTCTGCCCGCAACAAGAAGTTCAATCCGATAAATATTGCGACAATTGAAGCAGCATACAACAAGGATTACGATATAAAATAGGAACAAGATGTACAGGATGTTCAGGATATTAATATTGGGAACAAGATGTACAGGATGTTCAGGATATTAATATTTGAAACAAAATATACAAAATATCCTTTTTATCCTGTCCATCTTGTTTAATATATAAATATTTGTAACAAGATATACAAGATGTTTAAGATATTTTTATTTTGAACAAGATATACAAAATATCCTTTTCATCCTGTCCATCTTGTTTAAAATAATATATTTTGTGAGGTGTTAAATGAGTGAAAAAAATAAAATTGGTGCAAAGGTAAAACTGGTTCGTGAAAACCGCAAGCTTTCAATCGAAGATGTATCTGAGCGCACAAACTTGTCTGCCGCTCAGATTCAGAGCATTGAAGACGGTTCGCTTGTTCCAAACCTCACACCGCTTATTAAGATTGCCCGAGTCCTTGGTGTTCGCCTCGGTACCTTTATGGACGATGATGAAAACCTTGGCCCTGTAGTTACCCGTGCTCAGGACAAGAAGGAAGTAACCCGCTTCAGCGACCGCGGAAACGCAGTTAATTCTGATTTGGACTTCTATACTCTGGCTCAGAATAAGGCCGGCCGCCACATGGATCCTTTCATTATTGATATCTTTCCAAGTTCAGAGGAAGAAATCAAAACTTCAACTCACGAAGGCGAAGAGTTCATCTACGTTCTCGAAGGTGAAGTAGAAATCATCTACGGCAAGGACAAGTACGAGCTCAAGCAAGGCGATTCAATTTATTATGAGTCGATTGTTGCGCACCATGTACACAGCCACGGTGAAAATAAAGCAAAAATATTGGCAGTTGTTTATACTCCTGCGTGATTGATTGCTTCGCTGCGCTCGCAATGACATTTAGAAATCACGAAAGGTAAAAAACAAAAAATATGGAGCAGAAAAATGACCTCGCGGAGCGTCATTTTCTCCCAGCGAAGCGAGTCATTTTTCAGCGGGAATATTTTTTGTTTTTTAAGATTTCAATGGACGACAAAGAATACTACAGCCTTATGAACCGTTCATCCTCCTGGGCGCTTCAGCAGGCTCTAAAAAAGAAAAACTCCACAAAAAAAACTCCGCCTGCGCAAAACGCCATAGACGGAGTTAATTCATATTCGACACTCGAAGCCCGTCAGGGCAGGGCCGACGCCGAAATGCTTTTAGAAAAGCAGAACGGTTCAGAATAATATTATTTTGTATTATAGGCAATTGCGCCATCCCAGTTCTCCGGCGGGCGCACAATAAATTCATCACAACGTTCAACCATAAGAGCAGCTGCCTTATCATTTTCACATTCATCAAGAGCTTTCTGATAATATTCTCTTGCGAGATTCCATACACCTTTCTGATATAAAGCAAAAGCCTTATCATAGTATTCCCGATACTTTTGTGTAAAATCATCAAGTGCTTTATCCACAGCATAAACAGGAACCGGATGTTCTTTTCCTTTTACCTTTACATTATCCAGATGACGGAAGATATATTCATTTTCTTTTATATCATCTTTTACAGCCTGGCTTACAAGAATCATAGTTCCATAGGTTTTTGTTAGTCCTTCCAAACGGCTTGCAAGATTTACATTGTCACCGATTACAGAATAGTCAGTTTTGTCTGCAGAACCAATAGAGCCAACAATGACATCACCGTAATGAATTCCAATTCCTATATTAAATTTCATTCCCGGCGGTAAAACCAGATCTTCCATCTGAATGTTAGTAACCGCTAACCGCATTTCCTGGGCAGCGGCGACAGCTCTTCTGCAATTATCTTCATAACTTACAGGAGCACCAAACAAGGCCATAATTGCATCGCCCATAAATTTATCTACCGTACCGCCATACTTTTTAATAATTGTACACATAATTGTAAAATAGCGGTTCAGGAAGGAAACGATTGTTTCCGGTTTATTGTGTTCACTTATATTTGTAAATGAACGTATATCACAGAAAAGAATTGCGACATCTCTTTTTTCACCGACTCCAACCTGGGCTTCGGTTTCAGCACCATCAACCAGTTCATCAATAATCTGTTCAGGGACAAAACGACTGAAGGCTTTACGAATGTTTCGCTCAAATTTCATTTTGCTCTGCATCTTGATTGTGCATTCCATAATGCGGGTAACTTCATTAACGGCAAAACTGAAAAGGTCTACCTGCTTGGTAGTAAAAGCACCTTCGCGGACAATATGAACAGTTCCATATAATAAGCCCTCTGAGTTCTTAAGAGGGAAGGCCTGGTAAGCAGAAAGAGGCAGATCCTCATTATGAAAGTCATCCAGAGGGAAGGTGGATTCAAGCTTTTGAGGAAGGACATTTATCATATTCTGATTTGGAAAAAGATTTTCAAAATCTGTCATACAAACCCGGAGGAAATCTTCAGTTTCACTTTCAGTAAAATTTTCACTGCAGATATAATAACTTTTCAAACCATCATCAGATTTTACAAAAATTGAAGCCGCTGGAAGTTCACCGACTTCTGCCAGCAGACTGAGAAAGGCTTTTGAAATTTCAGGAAGAGAATCTATACGGTCTATCATCGAATAGATTTTTTCAAGAATACCTGTTTTCACAATATCATTTTTTTCAGGTCGGGCGAGCATTCCTTCTTTTTTTGCAAGCAGGGTTTCTAAATCTGAAACAATGGTATTCTGATTAAAGGTAAAAAATAAATCAGCACCACAGTTGATTTTAAACTCATCATAAAAGAGAAAATCACTGGTTGCAAAAATGCCGACAGAAATTGTTTTAAATCTTGCCACACTTTTTATAAAACGCACAAGCTCGACACAGGAAGGATTCATATTTCGGGCATTTATTAAAACCGCATCAGGGAGCATATTATACAGGGCAACAAGAAACTTGATTCCGTTTCTTTCAAAGGAAAGCTCCAGGTCAGACTGGCGGGTGAGTTCTCTGAAAATTGACTGAATTGTAACTGAAGGTTCAAGTACTATTATTCTTTTACTCATTTAAAAGCTCCTTGATTTTCTGAATAAGATTATCTCGCTTGAAGTCTGCCTTTGAAATAAAAATATCAGCCTTAGGGATAGGGGAGTTAGAAAGTGCAATAACCGGTACCTTTTTGTAATTCTCCAGGCGGCGAATATTATCCAGAAAAAGCTCTCCGTTCATTCTTGGCATTTTATCATCACAAATTATAAGATCAAATTGATTTTCCTTTAGCTTTTCCATTGCATCAATTCCGTCAAAAGCTTCTTCAACATAAAAGCCATAGCCCTTAAGAATTGTATGTTCTATGAGCCGTGTAGTTTCCGAATCATCAACTACAAGAGCATGATTGATATGCTTTCTGGTTGAAGCTTCAAATTTTTTTACATCATAACCACGCATTGAACGGAACTTTTTGATAATCATGGGCAGATATAAAATTGGAATCATGTCATATTTTTCATCAAAGGCAATACCCTTAAGAATCGGAAAATACTTAAAAGAGCGGGGCATTGGCATTTTTATTACGGAAACAAATTTCTGCATTTCATCAACAATGATTCCAACCTTCTGATTTTGAAAATTAACAAGAAGAATTGTATCCATTACAGGAAGCTCTGTAATCGGAGTGCCAGGAAGAAGGGATGAAAGAGAATAAACCGGAATTTCTTCACGGTTCTTTTCGTTACCCATTTCATTTTCCTGAACATAAACTACAAATTTCTGATTTTGTTTTTCAACGTAATTCGAAGGAGCTTCCGAAATAACATCAATTACGAATTCAGAAGGAATCATGTATTTACGGTTATTTGCAAATACAAAAAAGCCATGAAAGTCCTGATGGCGGGCCAGGAAGAAATCCTCGTGAACAAAGGAAAGAATCTGCTCATGAGAAAGCAGGAGATTTGCCTGCAGATTCTGTGCATCTGCCGCAAGCTGCTTTTGTGTATCACGAATCAGTTTTTTATTATCATCAAAAATTGCTTCCTTAAGTGTTTCTATCTGATTAATAATTATGTAGGAACGGGCAATCATTTCCTGATGCTGATTTACAAGCTCTGAAATTTTAGAGGAATCCAGAGTAATTTTTTCAGGAAGCTTTTCCTTTTCTCTTCTTTCTTCTTCAGCTTTATCTTCCGCTTCCATTTGCTGCTGTAACAGAAGGGTTTGTTCCTGGCTTCCAGCTTTAAGGCTCATGGCATTGAAAAGTTCACCAGCTACAGCCTTATCCAGATAAAGAAGATAGGGTTTTACATTTATAGCAAACAATTCCTCCATACGGCCCTGTTCAATCATATTGCACATTTCTGAAAGCTTGTCCGCAGTTTCATTAATAAGGACATATAGATTATCTGAAAAGACTGTTTTACCGTCTATGATTGCCTTGTATAAATCTTCAGTTGCCTTATAAAGACGATACACCGGAGTAAAACCAAGAAGAAGTGAACTGTCTCGGGTAATACTCAATACTCTAAGAATTTCCTGAGTCATTTCCGGCTGAGTTCTTAGGGTCTGACAAAGCCATCTGGTTTCGGC
>CAMNGG010000205.1 GCA_946537975.1 uncultured Treponema sp.
ATAAGCCATTATTTTCCCCTAAAGGACAGTAGTCCTCACCCATGTAAAATTATAAATCATAAATTCGGGATTTTCAATAGTTGAGGAGGGAGGAGCCCCTCCCTGCGCTCCAAAGTCCTCGCTCACTTCGTTCGCTGCGGTCTTTTCCGCTACCCACCCAGCGGGGTAATCATAAAACGGTGAGGTATAGAAGTTTTGCTTTGCAAAACTTCAGGCGCAGGTACGGCGTTTAACCTATGAACTTCTATCTTATTACCTGCGCCAACCCCGCAACGCCCCGGTTTTAAATCTTCTTGCCAGCTAAGATTTCTTTGTAGTCTACAAGATTCTTTCGAAGTAGTGTCGGAATGTTCAGCTCGTAAGGGCAGCGTTTTAGGCAGGCGCCGCAGTCTACGCACTTTTCAATTTTCAGCATTTCTTCCTGCCAGTGTGGGGTGAGCCAGGCTTCGGATGGAGCTCGGCGAATCATCTGGCTCATGCGGGCGCACTGGTTGATTGTGATTCCGACTGAACATGGAGAGCAGTAGCCGCAGCCACGACAGAATTCTCCAAGCAGTTCAGCCCGGTCTTTTTTTATGAGTTCTTCGAGCTCCGGCGTCATATCAGGCGGCTCTTTGAAAAAGTCCAGCCACTGTTCGAGCTCGCTCATTCTCTGAATGCCCCAGATTGGAAGAACCGGGTATTTGCTCATAAAGGCCATGCAGGCTTTAGCGTTTGTAAGCAGGCCGCCGGACAAGCCTTTCATGGCAATAAAGCCAACGTTATTTTTCCGGCACTTTTCTACAAGGGCAAGGTCGCGTTCGCTTGCAAGGTATGAAAAAGGAAACTGCAGGGTTTCATAAAGCCCGCTCTCCGCAATCTCTTCGGCAATTCCGATTTTGTGAGCCGTAATTCCAATATGGCGGATTTTGCCCTGAGCTTTTGCTTCCTGCAGAGTCTCATAAAGCCCTGTGCCGTCGCCAGGCTTATAGCATTGCTTTACGCAGTGCAGCTGGTAAATATCAATATAATCAGTGCGCAGGTTATGGAGAGAAGTTTCAAGGTCTGCCTTAAGCTGGTCCGGACTGGTCGCAGTAGATTTAGTCGCAATATAAATTTTATCTCGGGAAGGGGAGCCGTCGCGGCCGGTAAAGCCCGTAAATGCTTCTCCGATTTTTTCTTCACTGTCAGAATAGGCTCGGGCAGTGTCAAAAAAAGTCATGCCGCCCTGCCAGGCCTTCTGTAAAATCTCAACAGCACCTTCCATATTCACGCGCTGAACGGGAAGTGCACCAAAAGCATTCTGTGGAGTTGTAATTCCGGTTGAACCGAGAGGGATTGTTTTCATGCCTTGAATTATAGCACAGGTGGTAGAAAATAGTTAGCAGGCCGCGACAGTTTTGCCGCGACTATTTCTGTATCACTTCACCTCAATAACCCGAATCGCAAAGGTGTCATCAGCAATGCAGATTTCACCGGTGCCAATTACTTTGCCTGCACGAATAATCATTGATGGATCTCCGGCCCTCTGCTTTAAGGTGATGTATGAGCCCTGGTGAAGCCCGGCGATTTCTTCTTTTTTAAGCGAGGTGCTTCCCAGCTGAATCGAGATGTAATCCTTTTCGGTGTATTCAATTTCTGAAAGTTGGGGTGTTTCTGCAATTTCAATTCCGAAAAGCTCGTCAATGCAGACTGTTTTTCCTGTGTGAATTACCCGGTTTTCGAAAACGATGTTCAGTCCATCATTTTCTTTTTTATCAAGAATCAGTATTTTACCAGGTTCAAGTTGAACATTTTCCGGATTGAAGCGTCCAAACTCTACAAAAATATTATCTGGCTGTATATGATTTTTGATGTTTGACAGATTCTGAACTTTTACTCTGTTATTCTCGCCGCTGAAATAACCGTTCATCAGAAGCTTATCAATTAAAACATCACTAAACTGAAAATTAATATAACCTTCTGTATTCTCAAGTTTTGCCTTTATTCCCAGCATCAAAAGCATGCGGCGTTCTTCCTGCCGCGAGTTATTTCCACTTCCTGCCGCTCTTCCTTTTTCAAATGGATTCAAGTTTTCAAGCTTGAGTTTGCCACCCGTCAGCTGCTCAACATTTTCATAAAAAACATCAACAATTATCTTCAGAAAATAATTCTTAAAGACATCAAGATCAAAATCTGAGATAGGCGAATACTTAGAAAAATCCTGTTTAAGCAAAAGCTTTGCAATTTGCGGATCAATTTCTACCGTAAAGCCTCCATTTGTCTGGTCTGTATAATTAAAGTCATAGAAAAAGCATTTCTGTGGAATTGAAGCCAGAAACTCTTTATTGATTAGCTGATCAACACAAAAGAGTTCTGATTCAAAGCGTTCGTTCAGAATAATAGAATATTCCTTATTTATTGCCTGGCAGATATCTTCTGCAAGCATCCAGATTACATGCTGCATTTCTCTGGAATAACGGTCAGGTCTTTTAAAGTCATAAATTTTAATCGTCTTTCCGCTTACATCCTGACTCAAGGGAATTTCGCCCTTCATGAGGCTATCAACCTCGATTCCAAAGATTTCAGCAAGCTTGGGCAGAACAGTAACATCAGGGCAGCCTTCGCCGCGTTCCCATTTTGAAACTGCTTTATCTGTAACATTGCATTTTTCAGCAAGCTCCTTCTGAGTGAGGCCTTTTCTTGTTCTCATCTCATAAATCAATAATCCAGTTTTCTGTGCGTTCATAATTTTCTCCTAAAACTCCGCGTTAGCGGGCGCGCATGGCGGTTATTTGTCACTTCTGCCGGCATCTGACATTGTAATATTAGCACAGTATTTTGCCCTTGTAACCCGACGCGTAGTTTATCTGAGTAGAATTTTGAGTAGAGTTTTAAGAAATAATTAAGATTTAAGGCTATTCCGTAGAGTTTCTTTCGTGTTATAATGATTATATGGAAAAAATTAAAAAAGGTTTGATTCTTGAAGGCGGTGCAATGCGTGGAATGTTTACCGCCGGTGTGCTCGATGTTTTTATGGAAAACGGAATTGATTTTGACGGGGCAATTGGTGTGTCGGCCGGAGCGACCTTCGGCTGTAATTTTAAGTCCCGCCAGATTGGTCGTGCCATCCGCTATAACAAACGCTTTTCTCACGACTGGCGTTACTGTTCCATCCGCTCCCTGATTTTTACCGGTGACCTTTACGGAGCAAAGTTTTGCTACGACACTCTGCCTAATAAGCTTGATATTTATGACCTGGAAACCTACCGGAAAAATCCTATGGAGTTCTGGTGTGTCGCTTCTAACTGTGTGACAGGCCAGCCGGTATACAAAAAGCTTGAAACCTGCGATGCAAATGACCTTACCTGGATGCGGGCCTCTGCCTCAATGCCTCTTGCAAGCAGGGTAGTTGAAGTTGACGGCTACAAACTTCTCGACGGCGGAATGACAGATTCTATTCCGCTTAAATATTTTGAAGGCCTTGGTTACAATCGTAATGTCGTGGTTTTGACCCAGCCCCGTGTGTTTCAAAAAAAGCCTGCTTCGCTGATGGGCCTCATGCGGCTAATGCTTAGAAAATATCCCAAGCTTGTAGCTGCAATGAGCCGCCGCCATATCGTTTACAATGAAGAAACTGCCGATGTTTTTGCAAAAGCCGACCGCGGAGAACTTTTTGTAATCTGCCCGGCGGCCCCGCTTGGCATCAGCCGCACAGAAAAAGACCCAAATGAACTTCAGCGTGTTTACGACGAAGGCCGCCGTATCGCGATCGAAAAGCTTTCGGATTTGCAGAAGTTTTTAAATTAGTTCCTTCCCGCAGCTTTTTCCAGAAGCTCAATCAGTTCGCTGTAATTCTTGCGCACGCTCTTACGGTGGGCGTCCTGAATAAACTCCAGCTCGTTGCGGAAGAGCCTGTCTTTTGCGGAAACCGGCATATACTGAATGCTGGTGCGGGTGTAGTAGTGTTCAATACAGCCCTTTGGAAGCACGTAAATGCGAGCCGCTTCCATAGCAGCAAGAATAAAGGCCGCAAGATTTTTTATAAGCGGAATTGAGGCTGCAACTTCGCGCGGCAGACAATCTGCAATTTCATCACTCACATTATTGATTCCCTGCAGGAGCACTGTTTTGTAGGTGTCAACTGCTTCTGCGTTTTCGTGCTTGTCTTTCAGCTGGCATAGTTTTTCCATAAGCGGCTGCAGCTTGCCCGGCACTTTGTTTGATTCAAAATATTTATGCAGCTCCTGGGAAATCTTAATCAGATATCGCTCCAGTCTGAAAATCAGCTTACTCAAGGTGATTTCCTGAGCCATTTCCTTTGTAGAAAAAATCGAACTGTAAAAATCAGCCTGACGTTCCTTCTGCTTTTCAAGCCAGCCAATAACCCGCTCATCTTCATTTGCAACATCTCGGAGCTTGCCGCTGAACAAGGAATCCAGGTCTGTAATGATTCGGCCGTTAGTTCCCAGCAGAGAACATACCTTGCAGAAAACTCCAAGCTCATCCTTACCGCCAACGTCAATAATTCCCGTACCTGCCGCACTGTATTCGTCTTCAATAAAAGTTAAAAGATAAGTGAACATCTGCTGGTCGGTATAGCCTTCCACGAAAATCTGGTTGTCGGAAAAAAAGAACTGCTTGTGGTATGTGTTGAAGCGGGGCAGAAAGCGGCGGAAAAGTGCGTCATCCTCTTCGGTTAATTCTTCAATACTTGTTGGTGCCTTATTTACATGACAAACAATAACACCTGCCAATTCTTCCGGCGTGCGCAAGTCAATATAAAAAGGGGAGTGAGAAATCAAAAAGAACATGCGCCGCTGACTGTGAGAAACTTCCTTACGAATCTCATTCATAAAAAAAGTTTGAAATTGCGGGTGAAGATGCAGTTCAGGCTCATCAATAAAAAGACAATCATCACCTGTAGAATCATAAAGATTTACAAGCAGGGAAATGATTTCGCGAAGACCATGACATTCAGCATCTTCGAGCATATATTCAACGTTCCAGGCCTTGTTCTCTACAATCGGGATCAATGTTCCATCAATATCTTCTATAAAAGTGATAGATTTTCCGAACATGCTCGAAAGCACCTTTTCAATCTTCAGCCGGATTTTTTCGTTGTCCTTGAGAATTGAAATCTGGTCGCTGTAATTACGGTCGGCACGCAGAAACTTCACCGAATAACCGGCAGCTTCAAACTGCTGTGAAATCTTTTCGGCAAGAAGCGTTTTTCCGCTTCCGTTAGGTCCCACTATCAGATTAATCTGCGACCAGTTAGATTTCTTAAAAACAGTTTTTCCCCAGAGAAAAGGAATTTTCACGCGTGTTTCGAGCTCAATCATAATTATATTATAACACAGCTTTGATTTTATGATATAATAAAAAGTATGAAAGTTCTGACAATAATCCCGCCAATCATGCAGCTCAATACAGCATATCCTTCAGGAGCCTATCTGACATCTTTTTTTAAGACAGAAAACTGTGACGCTTCATGGTGCGATTTGAATATCCGCCTTTTTTATGAGATTTTTTCAGCCGCCGGATTACGTCGTCTTTTTGAACTTTCTGAAGCCCGAGCCCTGCAGCTTGCAGACCAGGCCGAGCGCAAGGGTGATGATAATACAGCCTTTAATCTTCGCCGCTACATCAGTCAGAAAGAAAACTGGATTGAGTGGATTGATTTTATAACAGCCGTTTTGTGCGGGGGCGGGGCGCGCGAAAAAGAGCATCAGTTTTTATATTCTCCCTTTTCACCTCGTGGCTCCAGAATGGAAAACTACCTTTCGGAAGTTTCTGAAAGCGGACGGGAAGCTTCTGTTGATGATGTGCGCTTTTTGTGCTCCTTTGCTCTTGCCGATTTGTCCGACTACATCACCGTGGCCTTTGACCCTCAGTTTTCTCTCGTTCGCTATGCCGAGTCGCTGGCAGTGGACACCCGCACTTTTGCAGATTTCGAAGCCCAGATTGACTCTCCAATTATGGAGCATTTTTATAAGCCGGTTTTAGAGCAGGTTTTTCAGGAGCTTCCCGCCGCAAGCGGCGGTCGGGCTTTCCGCTGTTCCGCTGACGCTCCAGCCGCTTCCCTCGCTTCACTAACTAACGTTAGTTCGCTCAGTCCAGTGGCCGCCTGCGGCGCAGCTCCAATCCCTAAGCCGGAAGTTCTCATCTGCATTTCCATTCCCTTCGCCGGAACCTTTCTGCCGGCCCTTTATACCGCGCGCTTCTTTAAAGAAAAGCTTGGAAGCTCAGCCTTTATCTGCATCGGCGGCGGCTTCGTAAACACCGAGCTCCGCGAGGCGCGCGATCCGGCCCTGGCAAAATACATAGACGCCATTTCCTACGACCGCGGCTACGGCTCATATCACGCGCTGATGAACTCTTCGGTGCTTTCGACAGGCTCAAGCACCGAATCTTTATACAAGCTCCGCCTCTTCACCCCGCAAGCCGACGGCACTGTAAAAGTAACCGAGCCTCTCTGGCAGGACCCAGCCGTTGAAGAATACGAAAACGAAATCACCGCAAAAATAATTCCCGATTATTCCGACATAGATTTTTCAATTTACCCCCGCATGTGCGACGACACAAATGCAATGCACCGCATCTGGACAGACGGCGCATGGATAAAAGCCTATCTTGCTCACGGCTGTTACTGGCACCGCTGTGCCTTCTGCGATACCACACTTGATTACGTTTGCGGCTACAAGCCGACAGATATAGAACCCCTGTTTAATGGCCTTCTAAAAACTGCCCGCGAAAAGGGAGTCTACGGCATTCACTTTGTAGACGAAGCCCTGCCACCTGTTGCCCTCAAAAAGTTTGCGCTGCTCAATGCACGTGCCGGAAATCCCCTTTACTTTTGGGGAAATGTCCGCTTTGAAAAGACCTTTACTAAAGACCTTGCAGCCTTTTTAAGCTATTGCGGCCTTGGAGGAGTCTCTGCCGGAATTGAATCCGCAACCGGTACAGGACTCGAAGCAATCAACAAAGGAACAGATATCGCTTCAATCACCCGTGCCTGCTGCGCCTTCAAAGAAGCGGGCATCCTCGTCCACGCCTATATGATTTACGGCTTCTGGAATGACACAGCCCAGACTATAATTGATTCTATGGAAACGCTGCGCCAGTTCTTTGAAGCCGGTCTTCTCGACAGTGCCTTCTGGCACAAGTTTGTACTTACCAGAAACTCAACTGTTTATAATCAGTGGCAGAAGGAAGGTAAACTCAATCTTGTTTCCAGCGAAGAATCAAGCTCTGCCTTTGCCCGCAATAACCTTCATTTTAAAGGCGAAGAAAAGTTTAATAAGTTCGGAGCGCCTCTGGAAACAGCCCTCAATTACTGGATGCACGGCGACCGTCTGGACCAGCATGTGCAAAAGTGGTTTGATTTTCAGGTTCCAAAACCAACTGTAAACCGCACTTTTATTAATAATTTAATAGAAGAATATGAAGAGAAAAACCGTCAGCGCGCAGCTGCCTTGAACGAAAAGTCTGTTGTTAATCTCTGGTGGCTGGGCGGAAATCCTCTTCTTTGCCCTGCTGCAAGGGGCTGTCAGAAAGAATACCGCTGGCTTTACCTTATGGAAGAACAGACAGCCCTGGCCGAAAATATCGAAAAAATCCTGCCGCTTCTTCTTTCTCTTCGTCCGGAAACCCCGGAAGCGGCACGTACAGCTGCACTTTCAGAGCTTAATGAAAATCCACAGGGCCTCTCTAAACTAAAAAAACTTCTGGGACGCGGTCTGGTGCTTTTGGATTTATAAAAAACTTAAATTCAAAATAATCTCTTTCTGGCCTTTTTACTATTGGAATTATTTTCTTTTTACATTTTAATATTCTTAGAGGTATAAATTATGAAAAGTATTATTAAAATTTTAATCGGCTTGATGATGCTTGCTTCGGTAATAATCGGCTATATTCCAAAATTGGAGCTGATTGTAGAATTCACCTGTGTTTCAAATACACTTGCCGGACTCCTTCTTATTATTGATGGAATTTTAAACTTTAAAGGTAAGTCTCTTCCGGGCATTTTGTATCTTACTCTTTGTGTAGGCCTTCTGCTGGTTTTTTGGGTTTGCTTTATCAGCCTTACTGGTCTTTATCATATGAATTATAAGGGTGCTTTTTTTCTTATGCATGGCACTAATCCTGTTATTTTTCTTCTTATGTACTTTATCTTCTGTGTTGACAAGCCTGCAAATACATGGAAGCACCTTGCCGTAAGTCCGGTGCTTGTGCTTGGATATCTGCTTTTTGATTTTATACTTGGTAAAATAAAAGGACAGTTCGTATACGGCTTTACTACTCCGGAAGAATTAAAGCTCTGGATTGC
>CAMNGG010000206.1 GCA_946537975.1 uncultured Treponema sp.
GCGGAACAAATACAATTACATACTCAAGTGACAGAACTGTCAGAACTATAAGGTATTCAGATGGTAGCGAAAACATTTTTGTTTACGATATGACAGGAAATATTATAGAAGCAGAGAATGCTTACGGTAAAACTCTTTTCCGCTACGACAAGGGTGGCCGCCTTCTTTATCAGAATGATCTGACAACCGGCGAAGAGGTTTATTTTGATTATGATAATGCCGGCAACAGAATCCGTCTTTACAGTTCAAACCGCGAAACTCTTTATACTTATGGCCGCAATAACGAAGTAAAAGAAATTTTTGACAACAAGCAGAGAGTGAGTATAAAATTAAAATACGATATGAACGGACGTGAAGTTGAACGCAGCTTCGGCAACGGAACAAAAGAAGAAACTCTCTATGATAAAGCAGGTCGTGTAACTGCAAAAATTCAGAAGAATAGTCGCGGCCAGATTTTATGGGGCGAGGGCTATGTTTACGGCTCAGACGGCAAGCGTATAATGACCGTGGATAATTCCGGCAGAGTTACCTTCTATGAATATAATCGCAAAGGTCAACTCGAGACAGTTTACTACCCATATTCTCAGGAGCTGGAAGCAGGCCTTAAAAAAGAAGCTGAAAGAAACGGGCTTCCGATAACCGCGGCCTCTGGAGAAAACAGATTCCTCACCAGTTCTGAAAAGACCAGCCTTATTGTCCTTCTTAATTCCATGCAATACGGACTCGCCTATAATCTTCCTAATCTTCATGTGCTTGTAAAAGAAGCTTATGAATATGATGGTAATGGAAACCGTACCGCAAAAATAATTCCATTCGGAAAAATCGAATATACCTATGATGAAGAAAACTGTCTGCTCGCAAGCGGTTCGAAGGGACAGAAGCTTGTAAATTACACATACGACAACATGGGAAATCTTCTTACTGAAGAAAGCTCAGACAAAAGCATTAAGTATGCCTATAATGCCCAGAACCGTCTGATTTACTGCGAGGTTACAGACAGAAGTGAAAAAGAATACAGTCAGACAACTTATTCCTATGACGCTTTCGGTCGCCGCATTCTTGTACAGGATAAAGGCGAGGCGGCGCTGCGTACTCTTTACGATGGCTTTACTTTCGATGTAATCAAGCAGAGCCCGACCTTCCAAAACGGTCTCTTTACAGACAGTCAGAATACCGGAATCCGCTGGGGCAGTACAGGACGTCCAACCGGCGACCGTTACCGCTACCTTGGTGACGATAACACAAAAGACGAAAACCGCTACATCTACCTCGACGACAATACCTACAAAACCGTCAGCAGCCGTTACCGCGGTGAACGTACCCAGCTCACCGTAAACGGCACAATCGCCGCCCAGACCACTTCCGACTACGGCACCAACTATTTCACCACCGATCTCCTCGGCAGCGTCACCAGCATCACCGACCACAGTGGCTCCCAAAAGTCCGCCTTCACCTACGACGCCTTCGGCTCCCTCATTCAGGGCTCCCTCACCGCCGCCACCGACCTCGGCTACCTCGGCAAGCAGCACGATCCGACCTCCACCCTCTACAACTACGGCTACCGCGACTACAAACCACAGCAAGCCCGCTTCACCACAGTAGACCCAATTCGCGACGGCAGTAACTGGTTCTCCTATTGTAATGGTGATCCTGTGAACTTTGTGGATTTGTGGGGACTGAAACAATTAAATATGCCAGGCGTCCCAGTAAATGTACAAAAATTATTACAGCAAAAACATGATAAGGAAAACACAAAAATAGAAGTTGTTCGAAATTCTGAAAAAATAGTGAGCAATGATGTAATTCGAATATATGTAGATAATGAAGTTATTGCTTCTTATAAATGCCAAAGTGAAAAGAATTACAGATCTGGAGCGCAGACAAGGGCTCAAAGTTGGGATGATGATATTGCTAAAAGAAATGTAACTTTACCGTGTAGAGATGATTATAAAATAGTTATGATGGAAGAAAGTCCCTCTTATAACAAGCCTTTCAAGATAGTAAACGATTCGGTGTTAATAGATGGAAAAAGTATTAACAATGATGGTTTTATGATTCATTCATGGGATCAAAAAGAAAAACAAATTAATGGAGCTTATAGCTGGGGATGTCAGATATTAAATAATGACGATTTCAAACAATTTAGAGCAACACTTGAAAAGATAGGCTTTGAAAATGGTGATTCAATTTCTTTAGAGATAAAAAAGAATAAATAAGGGGAGACAAATGAAAAAAATAATAATTTTATTATTTTGTATGGGATTACTAAATTTCTTATTTGCAAACGATTTCAATAATATTTATAATGGGGAATTTTTCTGTTCAAAAGGTGCGATTCCAACGTATTTATTTTTAAGGAATAATACATATACGTTTGAAGTTGCTAATGGAAAAAATTGTGACTTATTCGAAATTCCAAAAGAATTAATAGAAAATGATGGTTATTATGTTGAAACTGGAAAATTTTTGATTTTGGAAGAAAATGGAATCGAATATATAAAGTTTGAAAGTTCAAGTAATTATAAAATGATGGATAAAATAGGTTTCCTTTATTATGGAAAACTAATTTATTTATGTAAGCAAAATGAAATACTATATGATTCACTTTTTTTTGATAAAGAGAATTCTGAAATTCCATTTTTATCTAGAGATGATTATTCTGTTAATTCAAGTTCAGCTTTAATTGAAAAATCAATAAAATATGACGGTCAGAATTTTTATGTAGATAATACCTTGCTATTACCATGGGTAGAAAATAAAACTGATGATGGAATAGGCGAATGGATAGAATTTGAAATAAAAGATGGCACTGGTATTGATGCGTTTTTGATTTCAAATGGTTATGTAAACTTTGAAAAACCTTATTTATATCAGGCTAATAATCGGGTAAAAAAAATTAGAATAAAATCTCAAGATAATGATATTGATTTTACAGTTATATTAAAGGATACAAGTCAGTTACAGGAAATTAAATTATCTAAAATCTTATCATCCGGTAAAAAAAATATTCGATTTATTATAGAAGATGTTTATCAAGGAAATAAATGGAATGATACTTGTGTAAATAGAATTATTCCAATAAAAAGTAAAAATATAAAATAAATTTGAAAACATTATGTTTAAGAATATAACTACAGCAGATCCAAACCTCTACAACTACGGCTACCGCGACTACAAACCCCAGACCGCCCGCTTCACCACAGTAGACCCAATCCGCGACGGCAGCAACTGGTTCTCCTACTGCAATGGCGACCCTGTGAACTTTGTGGATATAGATGGATTATTTTATTATGGTCCAGATGGACAAAAATCAATAACCACGATTAAAAAGACAACTGTAGTAATTCTTAGAAATGATGATGGATTAGGTAATAGTTTCGATTCTTCAAGACTGATTTACAAAAACGATGGTTTTAATACAAAACTTGTGTATGTAGATAAAGTTGGGGCAAATTGTAAGCCTGAATATAATGGTACAAAAGGTTCCACAACTCCGGACGGAACATATTATTTGTCAAATAAGATTCTTTCAAAGCAATCAGATGGTAGTTATAATTCTAATTCATATAAAAATGTACTTAGTTTGCTAACAAATGATCCAAATCTATCAGATGAAGTAAAAAATGTAATAAACATAGGTGATAGATTATTTCATGCGAATCAATTTGCTACTTCTTCAAATCCTTATAATTCAAATAAAGAACCTGGTAGCGCAGGATGTGTTATTGGTAAAGATGGACAAATACAGCAGGATAAAATGATGGATGCGCTTATGGACGGTGTTATAAATCCTGAATCCATTACAGTAATAATAAAATCAATGAATCATGTGGGGTGTTGTGAATGAAAAAGAATGTTCTTACGGCATTATTAATATTTGCGGTTTCTGTTTGCTATGCTGAAAACTTTTCTTTACAAGGGAAGTATTTTCCAAACTTAAACAGTACTGTCGATGAGCTTGATATAACTACGGATACTCTCTCATTAAAATATGAAGTTTCCTTAGAGCCTGCTATAATTCAATATCAAAAAATATATAAAGATGGTTTATTATTTTTCAAACTATCTGAGAAACTTCCAAAAGAATTTCACGAAGACTATTACTATAGAAATATTGAAATTGATACAAATGATGAACTATTAATTCTTGCTGGTAATGAATTGGATTTTTCATATCTAAAAGGAAATAAAGTAGAAACAAAAAATCGAGTTCTATTGTTTGGTACGACAAATGGTTTTGAAGATGGATTTCCTTTTCTTTATGAAATGTTTCAGTTTACAGAAAGATTAGTTAGACAATATAAAGATTGTTCATCATATCTAAAAGAAAAAAATAAATCATATCCGGTACAAAACCTTGATGATTTTTCTGTCGATACACCGTGGGTTGAAGGTGTAAAAGGAGATGGAATCGGTGAAGGATTTACAATAGTTAATGATTCTACTTATCCATATTTACTTATTATGAATGGCTATATTTCTTATAGAAAACCTTACCTTTATAAACAGAATAATCGAATAAAAAAAATCAAGGTAATAGGTCTTAAATCTGGTAAAACAAAAAAACTTGACGTGTTAGATACTCCTCATCCTCAAACAGTGGATATTTCATTCATTACGGAGCCAGAAGATATTCGTATTGAAATTGAAGATGTTTATAAAGGAAATAAATATGATGATACCTGTTTACATTTTTGTGTTACTTATCCTAATAAAGTGATTCCTTATGAAGAATGTATTATAGAGTAATAACTTGTAAATTCGTATTGTTTTCATTAGAACTATTACAAGAATACTGATTTTACAATAATAAAACAGTTTAATGACAATTTACATAATTATCAGCATTATATAAGATTGATTTATGCAAAAGTGGGGAGCTAAGATGTTATTTATTTCAATTCCTTATGATATAAAAACAGTTGTGAAAAAAGAATCGTCTCTTACCGGGAAATCTGTAAGGCAAATTGTGATTGAAAGACTTCGTGGAGCGACGGTGGAAAAAATCTTTACACCCGAGCTTAGAAAAAGCCTTCTTAAACTCGATGAAATAAAATCCCTGAAAAGAAATTGGAATGGAAACAATGCAAAACCAATATCTAAAAGAATAATCTGTAATGCCAGAACACTTGTAATTAATCTTAATAAACAGCCTCAAATATTTCCGACAGCAAACGAATCGATTCAGTTTGAGTATGATGGAGTGAATAATTCTTATCTTGAATTGCAGGTAACGAAAAAAAAGATAATTGCATATTATAAGGTTGATAAAAACGGGAATGAAACAATGGGGGAACTTCCATTTTCTACATTGTTGTTAAATGAATTAGTTGAGGAGTTTTATGGATAATACATTCAAAGAGAATGAACTGTTATATAGAGCAGTTTATCCGCCAGAAAAAAATAAGTTTTTTTGGAAAGATGAAAATCATATATCATCTGCTGTATTTCTAGACAAAAAGGGTGTCTCAGTTGAAAGAGGAAATTTTCGCTCTGATAAAACAGTTGTCGAGAATATGAAACAAACATTTATAGGTAAAATTATTTCATTGACAGCGGGCATATGTTTTAAGGTAAATGCAAGACTCCTTTATAAACCAACAAAAAGAAGTATTTATCATAGTGAAATTCATGGAAGTGAAACGCGTATACTTCTTTCACCTTCACAGAGACGTTTTTTAGCCTCAAACTGTAATATATTAAAAAACGAAGCATAAAAAAGCACCAGCCCAAAGAGCCGGTGCTTAATACTGAATATGATTTCGATGCATCAGGTGCTTTGAACCTGACTACTCAACAGCCTGTGATTTTTTAGTCTAGACAAGCATCAAGATTTTTGCAAATCTCTTCCTTGTTCAGATGTCTGCCGATGATTACCATTTTGATCATGCGGTCGCCGACTTTTTCATCCCAGTCTTTTTTCATTTCAGGTTCTTCGGCGAGAACGCGCTGCTGTTCTGCAGGAGGGCAGGAAGCAAGCCAGTTTCCAGAGTAGCCGGCCTGAATCTGACGCCCAGAAGTTTCAAGAACGTAGGCCATCTCATCTTCATCGCTGAACCAGATTACTCCCTTTGAACGGATAATATTGCGTGGCCACTTTGAGGCAAACTCATCCAGCTTCTGGCGGTTGAATGGACGGCGGCGGTAGTA
>CAMNGG010000207.1 GCA_946537975.1 uncultured Treponema sp.
GAAATTGATTTATCTGTTTTATATTTTAAATCCAGTTTTGCGATATGAAGATAAGGAGCATTTGTACGTCGTAAAGCTTCATCAATTCTGTAAAGTGCATCGCTCATAGGAATTTTACGGCGGTTGTCATAACGTTCCATTTCCAGAGTTGAAATGCCGGCCTTACGCAAGGCTGCAATTTCTGCATCTTCTTCTCTTTCGAGATTTGAACGGTAAGCAAAGTCGGCATATAAAATTAAAGCAGGTACATTGTCCGGCCATCGGTTTACAGAATAAAAGAGAAGATCTGCATTCTGTTCCTCGAGTCCCTGATTTTCTGCCCATTTTGCACTATTTAAGACAATATTAGAAAGAAAAGCTTCATCGCTCTTGCGAACCTTAAGCTCATCAAGATTGAGAACAAGACCACGTCTTGCATTTTCTGCCGCTTCCATTTCTGAAACAGCCATATATGCATCTGATTCAAGTGCAACCTGCTGAACAACAGAAGTCTTAAAGTTCACAGTATTCTGATAACCCGTCATCAGACGTTTAGAATTCTCAACAGCATCAATAGAATCATAAAAATGCCCCGCATCATAGCAAACCATAGCCCAGAAAAAAGCATCATCGGCATCTAAGAAAGCGGCAGGATACAAAGAGGCGGCAAGATCATAATGTCCATTAATCAAATTGAAAACAGCACAATTTCTGAGCCAGAAAGGACTTTTAGAAGTCCTATAGGCATCAAGAAAAATCTGATAATAGACTTCATCTGTATAGAAAGCAAAGGCATTGTCTGCTGCCGCCGCTTTTTCTGCGGAGCTTCTTAAAATATACTCCGAATATAAGGAAGCATATTTTGTTCCGCGCAATTTTTCCGCCCACTTTCCAGCCTCCCCGAGGCGGTCTGCTCTCAACAAAAAAGCCGCATAAACCGCCTGAAGCTCGACGTTCCCACCATTCTTTTTCAGAGCCTTTTTAAGCAGCTTTTCGGCAGCCACAGACTCACCGAGCGTCATATACCTTTTGTAAATACCGATATAAGACCAGGAATCATAGGCACGCTTTTCAGCCTTATGCAGTTCCTTTAGGGCAGACTGCATCTGATTCTGCATTACAAGAGCATCAATAATATCAAACTGGCTTGTTAACGAGTTTTGTTCTGCCCTCATCCGGCAGGCGGGAAAGCAGAACAAAATAAAAGAAAATAAAAGGATTGTGAATAAGGAAACTTTAAGTCTCTTTTCTTTAAGCCTTCTTTGCTTCATTTTTTCCTATTTTATCAAGTACAGCATTAATAAATTTATAGGAATCATCTGTGTCAAAGTCTTTTGCAATATTTACCGCTTCATCAATGACAATCTTAGCTTCGGCACCCTTCTGAAACAAAAGCTCATAAACACTTACACGAAGAATAGCAAGTGCGACACGGCTTATTCGATCCATACTCCAGGAAGCTGAAAGATGACTTTCTATAAGCTTATCAATTTCGTCTATATGATCGATTGTACCCGCAATTATAAGGCTTGCAAAGCTTCTTTCTTCCTTTGCACTTTCAGAAGGCTCTGCCGGCTGGTCAGACTGCCCCTGAAGCCAGGAGAAGGATAAAAGATCATCTAAAGAAGCCTTAGTTACATCCCAGGAATAAAGAGCCTGGAATGCAATTACTCTACCATTTCGTCTGGACACTTAGTTCCCCCAGTCAAGCAGTTTGGTCAAAGCATCGCCGGTTTTCTTCATATCAACATTTTCTGCATTATGAAGTTCTTTTGCAAGGTCCTGGGCAGCGGTATTCAAATAAAGCTGCTGCTTCTGCTGTGTAAGATTTGAACGGATATAATCGTAAACAGTTACAGTTGTTTCTGGCTGAACAATATCTCCAATTGCAAGCATTTTTGCATCATATTTCTTGAGTACACTAAGGAATCTATAATCATCTGAAGTTTCGCCTAAATCAGAAACATAACCTTCGCCCTGCTGGAAAACAAGCATAAAATTCTGAAGTGACATTCCGATTCCATTTGCTGCGGCTTCAGTTTTAGGAAGAAGAAGCTGACCAGCCTGATATCCTGAATTATCTGCCTGAGACTGAACAGCAATCTGCTCTGCAGAAAGGGCTTTTGATGTATATTTATTTAAGAGATCTGTAGCCTTCTGTTTTGCTGTATCCGGATTACTTCCCTTTGGAACAATAACCATAAAGATATTTACCATATCATTCCATACAAAAGAAGATTTATTGCTTTCATAAGCCATTCTGATTTCTTCATCGGTTGCGGCAACCTTCTGAATTTCATCCTGATTTTTCTGAACAACATACTGCTGCATCATGAGTGTATTCTTAAGCTTCTTTTTGTATTCTGTTTTATTCATTCCAGTCTGCTCAAGAAGGACCTCATCAAGAGATTTTCCGTACTGTTTCTTGAAAACTTCTTCCATTTCTTTCTCTGTCAGACTTACACCAATAAGCTGGCTCATATACTGTAAGAAGAACTGATCTACAGAAGAGTCCGAAATATTAATACCAGCCTTTGCGGCAGCCTGTACCATAAGAGTTTCTTCAATAAGAGTATCAAGTACCTTCTTTCTTTCATCTACTGTAAGGGCTCTTCCTATTTCTTTTTCAGAAATAGCACAGCGGGCTTTAAGCTGCTTAAGGGTAATAAATTCATTCTTATTTAGTTTTACAACTGCAAGCTGAGTCATATCTGCTGACTGAGCAAAAACTGCAACAGTTGCAAACATCAAGATTGAAAGAACTGCAATAATTTTTTTCATTTTATAATCCTTTATTATTTCGTTTCAGTTTTGTCCATATATGATAACCAAGAAGATTCTACTTGGTTACATGTGGTTTCGCGCCAGACTACTTATCCAGTGGAAGTCCACCAGAAATTACCGCACGGATACGGCGTACACCAGCTGAACTTGACTGCTCCTTCTGGATTTTGAAGTCGCCAATCTGGGCTGTATGCTGAACATGAGGTCCGCCACAAACTTCCTTACTGAACCAGTCGTTGTGAACGTCGCGGCCGATTGTGTAAACCTTAACGTCCTCGCCATACTTGTTGGTAAAGAGAGCGCGGGCACCTTCTGCCTTAGCCTTATCAAGTGGCATAACTTCCATAGTAACCGGCAAGTCTTCCTTGATTTTTTCGTTTACAATGTCTTCAACCTTCTGAATTTCTTCCTTAGTCATAGGACGTTCGAAAGTAAAGTCAAAACGCATACGCTCATTGTTGATATTTGAACCTTTCTGAGCAACCTGGTCTCCAAGAACGTTTACCAGAGCCTGCTGCAAAAGGTGTGTTGCAGTATGATATTTTGTAGTGATTTCTGACTGTTCAGCAAGACCACCTTTAGCGGCTCCTGCATCTACAGTTTTACTTGCTTCCTGATGCTTGCGCTCAGCTTCCTTAAAGCCTTCAACGTCTACTGTAAAGCCGTGTTCAGCTCCAAGCTCCTGAGTAAGCTCAAGA
>CAMNGG010000208.1 GCA_946537975.1 uncultured Treponema sp.
CTTGGTATTATAATCAGTCTTAATACTGACCTTGTCTTTTCTGCCGCCGCTAAAATTATGTATGGAATTCAATACCTTGTAACAGCACTGACAGACCGGCAAAATCTTCAGTATGTGCAGGTTAATTCTTCTTATAATCTTTACGCTTCAATTCCAGCCAGAGTCTTTCCTGGAGAAGTAGCAGCAATTACTCTGTTTGGAATTTTTTCTCCTTTGCTTGCTTCCTGGGCCGCAAGCAGAAATGTTTTAAAAATGACAGTTTCGGAGGTGCTTCATAATGAGTAAAACTATCCTTACCATAAAAAATCTTGAAAAGGTTTATGTAACAGACAGCGAAAAACTGCAGGTGCTTAAAGGCTTAAACCTTACAGTAGAGGAAGGCTCTAAAATTGCTGTTGTTGGTGAAAGCGGAAGCGGTAAGAGTACCCTGCTGAATATTATTGCCGGAATTGACAACGTAACAAGTGGCAGTGTAATTGCCGGCAATAAAGAATGCGGTGAATGGGAGGTTACAAATCTCAGTGAAGCCAGAATGTCTGAATATCGTTCTCATTTCATCGGTCTGATTTTTCAGTTTCATTATCTT
The DNA here is from genome assembly GCA_946537975.1 of uncultured Treponema sp. Classification (GTDB taxonomy): domain Bacteria; phylum Spirochaetota; class Spirochaetia; order Treponematales; family Treponemataceae; genus Treponema_D. Next base: position 587 of record CAMNGG010000208.1, read on the forward strand.
CTCAAGGATTTTACCGCTCTTGAAAATGTTTATATGCCGGCCCTTATAGCAGGTCAGTCTAAAAAGGAAGCAATAGAAAGGGCTAAGGAACTTCTTTCTGATGTAGGCCTGGCAGACAGAGCAGAGCATCTGCCTTCACAGTTATCTGGAGGAGAAAGGCAGAGGGTCGCCGTAGCGCGCGCCCTTATTAATAATCCAAGTCTTATACTTGCTGATGAACCGACCGGAAATCTTGACCCGGCAAACGCAGTAAAAATCGGTCAGCTGCTTTTTTCTATGGCAGATAAATATAAAAAAACTCTGATACTTGTAACACATGATATGACCCTTGCTTCAAAGGGTGACAGGCAGCTTAAAATTGTTGAGGGAAAGCTTAAATGAAACAGAAGCCAGGCTGGTCATTAAAATTTGCAGGCAGTCTCATATTTCCAAAGACCGAAAAAAAGTCTATAGCACGCCGAAGTATTTTTGGTGCGGTTCTTTGTATAGGCTTAAGTATCGTGCCGCTTGTAGTAGTAACTTCAATTACAAACGGTATGATTGATGGAATGACAGAAAGAATAATAGGACTTTCCAGCTCTCATATTCAGGCTTATGTCGCACCGGGAATCAGCAGAGTAAAAAGTGCTTATGATTTTAAGAATTATGTTAAAGAAGCCTGCGATATTCCGGGAGTGCTTGCGGCTTATCCGGAGCTAGAAATTTCTGCCCTTGCCGCCGGTAAAAATGGCCGAAGCGGAATTGAAATCCGGGCTCTTGAGCAGGATATTTTTGTAAGAAATAAATCCTTTGCAAAGCTCTTTGAATGCTGCGAGGGTGATGTTTCGTCCTTTGTAGAATCCTGGAATGAAGAGGCGGGGATGCCGAATCAGGTTGCGATAATCGGACAAAAGCTTTCAAAGGATATGGACCTGCATGCGGGGGACACAATACGAATTATTACCACCAGATCCTCAGGAGAAAATGGCGAAAGAGTAAGTCCAAAACTCAGCTCCTTTAGAATTGAGGCAGTTGTTTCTTCGGGCTATCAGGAGCTGGATCAGTTCTGGGTATTTATTCCGCTTGAGACAGCATATTCTTCGCTTTCAATGGAAAGTGCTTCTTATAATGTGATGATAGAAACAGCCGACGCTTTTTCTCCTGAGTTCGTTGCCATTCAAAGGCGGCTGGCAGCCAGCTTTGGAAAATACGCAAACGTTTACCGCTGGGATCAGATTCATACAGCCGAGTTTGAAAATTTTTCTTCAACCAAGGTGATGCTTGTTTTTGTAATGATGCTGATTGTGCTTGTGGCAACAGTAAACATTTCTTCCGCAATTGTAATGCTTGTTATGGAAAGACAGAAGGAAATTGCAATTTTAAAAAGTCTTGGTGCAAGCCCGCGGGGAATTACTTCTGCCTTTCTGCTTGCGGCACTTTCCTGCGGAGCGGGCGGACTTATACTCGGGCTTCCTGCCGGAATCCTGCTTACAATTTTTTCAAATCAGATTGTGCACGCCCTTGAGCGTCTGGTAAACTGGTTCAGCCTGCTTGGTGGCGGAAAGGGCGAGCTTCATCTTATGGATCCGGCCTATTATTTAAGTGAAATTCCGGTTGAAATTCCAGTAAATCAGGTTATTCTTATAGCGGTGGCAGTTCTGCTGCTTTCCCTTCTGGTTTCGTATCTGCCTTCCCGTAAGGCCGGCCGCGAAAAACCTCTTGATATTCTAAGGAAAAACTAAGATAATCTGTAAACTCTATGAAGTGTTGTTCAGTGTGCGGAAGCACCTTTGATCAGATTGCAAAGTCTCAGAAAATTGGTTGCGCAGAGTGCTACTATACTTTTGCTAAGGAATTCCGGGAAAGCCTGGAAAATTATGGCATTTCCGACGAATACAAGGGCTCTCTGCCAAAGCATTTAAAAGGCTACCGTTCAACTCTCGTAGACCGCATGACCATGCAGATTAAGCTGGAAGAAGCGGTTGCGGCCGAAGATTACGAAAAGGCAGCTTTATATAGAGATTATCTTAAGGTTTTGAATCATGGCACGGAAATCAAAGACGGAGAGCAGTAAAGATAAGGCAGCAGGCTCGGGCAAATCAGCAGGCTCTGCCTCTTCCAGCGCCTGGTTTGCTGAACCTGGAAAAAATGATGATGTAATTATTTCTACCCGAGCCCGTCTTGCCAGAAATCTTGCAGATTTTCCTTTTCCCGCAAAAATGAGCGCAGACGATAAAGAACGCGTTCAGGCCCTCGCTTATGATGCTTTTAGCGGAGCAGAGAACTGGCATTTTATTGATATGAGGCAGATTTCTGGCCCGGGCCGCCAGATTTTAAGCGACAAAAATATCATAAAAGACGACTGTTCTGCCGTAGTAATCAATTATGGCGACGAAAGCACCTCCTGTCTTGTAAACGAAAGCGATCATATAAAGATTTCGGCCTTTGTTTCGGGCCTTGACTGTGAAAAAGCAATGGAAAAGGTCTATAAGGTAGATGAATTTCTGCAGAACAAGCTTCAGTTTGCCGCAAATATCGATTTTGGCTATCTTACTTCTTATATAAAGGATTGCGGAAGTGGTCTTAAGTTCACTGTAAGGCTTTTTATTCCTTCAATTGTACTTTCGGGGCAGTTTGAAGCGGTGGTTTCTATGCTTCATGAAAAAAAGCTTTTTATAAGGCCTGTTTTCAAAAGCGAACAGATAGCTGATTTTTCCAATTGTCTTTTTGACATCACTACAACCTGCTCTGCAGAAGGCACAGAATTGGACCAGATGGCCGTAATTCAGTCAATTGCAAGCGTAATTTTAAAAACAGAACGCAAGATTCGCTCCGATTTTGCCGATAATAATCCTACAGTAGTCTTGAATTTTTTCAAGCAGAGCTACGCAAGGGCAATGTATTCGCTCCTTCTTTCTTATGAGGAGGCTGTGAGTATAATTTCTGCAGTTAAGTGGGGACTGCAGCTTAAGCTCGTAAAGGGTATTTCTGAAAATGAACTGAACGGACTTTACTATCGGGTAAAGGACGGACACTTAAAATACCTCTGCGACAATTTTGCCTTTACCTTTGAGGATGATGTAAAATCAAGCGAAGCATTGCAGATAAAAAGACTCAGGACAATTGTAATTCAGCAGGCCTTTGAGGATATTGTTAATGAAAAACCTGTCTCCTAGAGCAAAAAAAATCTTGATGGTTCTGGCCCAGGATGAAGCCAGAAAAATCGGAAGCAATCAGCTTTTACCAGAGCATGTGCTTCTTGCAATTCTAAAATCAAAGGAAGGATTAGGATATTCAGCTATAGCGGAGCTTGGCCTTGATGCAGACAAACTGCAGCAGGCTGTGGAAACTTATTTCCGCGATGATATAAGCTCTCCGACTCTCGATTCAATTCCAAAGAGCCGCCGCTATCAGTTTATGATTGATATTGCTGATATTGAATCTTCGGCTTTACATAATAATTATATAGGTACAGAACATCTGCTTCTGGCGGCTGTGCGCGATGAAGGCTCTGTTGCCGCAAAGTTTTTTACTGATGAAGGCTACACAATTATGGACCTTCGTTTTACAGTAATGGAGCTTCAGGCAGACGGTGGCTCTTCAATCCGTCAGCAGAATGCAGAAAGCCTGGTTGATTCGGTTTTCCGTTCGCTTTTGAATGATGATGCAGGCGGCGGACTTTTCGGCGTTTTTGAAGAAAAGAAGGAAAAGAAGCAGCCACACGATAAATCAAATACTGCACAGAAGCAGTCCTTCCTTGCGGAATACAGCCGCGACCTTACAAAGCTGGCCCGCGAAAATAAAGACGATCCTGTTGTCGGCCGCGATAAGGAAATTCACCGGGTAATTCAGATTCTCTCCCGCCGCACAAAAAACAATCCTGTGCTTACCGGAGAGCCGGGTGTTGGAAAGACAGCCATTGTAGAAGGTCTTGCCCAGCACATTGCAGCCGGTAAGGTTCCTGAAGGACTTTTGAACAAGCGCATTTTGTCACTCGACCTTGCCGCAATTGTTGCAGGTACCAAGTACCGCGGCGAGTTCGAAGAGCGCATGAAAAAGATGATGAAGGAGCTGCAGGAAAATAAAGACATCATTCTCTTCATTGACGAGCTTCATACAATCATTGGTGCCGGTGGGCCTGAAGGAACAATGGACGCTTCTAACATCATGAAGCCGGCTCTTTCCCGCGGCGAAATCCAGATAATCGGCGCAACAACTACAAAAGAATATACCCGCCACATTGAAAAGGATCTTGCCCTTGAACGCCGCTTCCAGGTTGTAAAGGTTGAAGAGCCTGGTGATGAAGAAACCGAAGAGATTCTCAACGGAATCAAAACTAAATACGAAAACTATCACAGAGTTATTTATGATGATGCAGTAATTCCTGCCATTGTAAAACTCAGCCGCCGCTATATTCCGGAAAAAGTTTTGCCGGATAAGGCAATTGATATTCTCGATGAAGCTGGGGCCGCAAAGAAGATTCAGGAAGAAGCCCGTCCAACTGAGCTTGCAGAGCTTGAGCAGAACATCAGCCAGCTGATTGAAGAAAAAACTGCCCTGGTAAAAAATCAGGATTATGAAAGTGCGGCTCTGGTTCGCGACAAGGTAATTGACCTCAAACGCCGCCTTAATGTTTACAGCGACCTTTGGAAGAAAAACGGTTCCAGCGGAACTAAACGTGTAAGCGTCTCTGATGTTGAGCATATTATCAGCGAGATGACTGGAGTTCCTGTTGAGCGCCTTTCTTCTTCTGAAGCTGAGCGCATTGTTCATATGGAAGACGAGCTTCACAATACAGTAATCGGCCAGAACGCAGCCGTAAGCGTAATTTCCGGTGCTATCCGCCGTGCCCGTGCTGGCATTTCTTCTCCAAAACATCCGGTCGGTTCTTTTATTTTCTTAGGTCCTACAGGAGTTGGAAAAACTCAGCTTGCAAAGGCTCTTGCAAAATATCTTTTCGGCAGCGAAGATTCTTTAATCCGAATTGATATGTCTGACTATATGGAAAAGCATACCGCCAGCCGCCTCGTTGGAGCGCCTCCGGGATACGTTGGTTACGAAGAGGGCGGTGTGCTTACAGAAAAAGTCCGACGCCATCCATACTCGGTTGTTCTGCTGGACGAAATTGAAAAGGCACATCCTGATATTTTCAATCTGCTTTTACAGCTGCTGGAAGAAGGGGAGCTTTCAGATAATCTTGGCCACACAGTAAACTTCCGCAACACTGTCATCATAATGACAAGTAATGCCGGTGCCCGCCAGATTACGAACGAAGGCCGCGTAGGCTTTGGAACTATCGCAAATGCGGACGGCGTTATGCCTTATGAAGAAATTAAAGCCGGCGCTATGAACGAGCTTAAGAAGCTTCTCAGCCCTGAGCTTATAAACCGCATTGACGATGTAATTGTATTCGATGCCCTTTCTAAAAAAGAGGTTGCAAAGATTCTGGACATTCAGCTTGCAGAGCTCGAAGAACGCCTTAAGGAAAAAGGCCTTACAATCAGCCTTAAGCCAAAGGCAAAGGAATATCTTATTGAAAACGGATATAACCCTGCAATGGGAGCCCGCCCAATGAAGCGCCTCCTGCGAAAGGAAATTGAAGATCCTCTTTCTATGGAGCTTCTTTCAAATGCCGGAAAAGATTTCAACACAGTTGCAATTGAGTGCAATAGTGGTAAAATAAAAGTGAAACTTGAGAAAGAAGAAGTTAAAGAAAGTGTGGTTTCGATACGCCCTTTGGGCTACTCAACCACCAGACATCATGAATAAAAATACACACGGTGGTTGGAGTAGTACGGTGCTGATGCACCTACCGTATCGAAACCACCAAAAACACAGCCGCTGGTTGAGTAGGCACGAAGTGCCGTATCGAAACCACCTTATGGAGAGATATTTTGAAACGATTTTCAATTTTTCTTATCACATTTTTAATATCAACAGCTGTATTTGCCCAGACCACACAGGTTCGCATAGGCCTTCTCAACGGACCAACCTGCGTGCCTGCGGCTTATCTGATGGAAAACAAAAAAACTCTTTCAACAGAAGGGCTAGACGCAGAGCTTACTTACGAAAAGTTTGCAGACCCGCAGGCCCTGCTTCCAAAAATGATTAAAAAAGAAATCGACCTTGGCTTTATGCCTGCCAATGTAGCAGCTAAAGTTTACAACGCCGGCAATAAATCAATCATCTGCTGTGCCGTTGTTGGCCTTGGAAACCTCGCCCTCATCACAACAGACGAAAATATCCGCCGCTTTACAGACCTCAAGGGAAAAACAGTTAATGTAGCAGGCCAGGGGGCAACACCCGAATACATGTTCCGCTACCTGCTAAAAGAAAATAAAATGACCTGGTCCGGAGAAAAGGCAGATGTCACCATGGATTTTTCAATTCCTACTGCCCAGCTCGCCGCCCAGCTTATTTCCGGTAAAATCCAATACGCAGTTGTGCCGGAGCCCTTTGCTACAATTGCTAAAAGTAAATCAGACAAGGTTATTACAGCCTTAGATTTTCAGAAGGAATATCTTGAGCTTACAGGTGAAAAAGAGCTTTATCCTCTTTCAGT
>CAMNGG010000209.1 GCA_946537975.1 uncultured Treponema sp.
CGCCCCCGCCATGACGAATATAGAAAAATACTACAACAAATTCCACGAAGAAGGCCGCCTCAAAACCCGCCACGGACAGGTAGAATTCCGCACGACCCTGCACTACATCGAAGAGGCCATCCGGTGGTTGAGTGACGCGGAGCGTCGTATCGAAAACACCACAGACGACGGCTCTCAAAATGTGGTTTCGATACGCCCTTCGGGCTACTCAACCACCGGAACAATCAAAATCGCCGACATAGGTGCAGGCACCGGCCGCTACTCCGTAGAGCTCTGCCACCGCGGTTACGATGTAACTGCCGTAGAACTGGTAAAACACAATCTCGAAATCTTACGCTCCAAGCACGAAAACATAAAAACCTGGCAGGGAGACGCGCGAAGCCTTCACTTTTTAGAAGATGAAACTTTTGACATTACCCTTCTCTTTGGTCCCCTTTATCATCTTCATGGCGACCAGGAAAAACTCAAAGCGCTGAACGAGGCCAAACGAATCACAAAAAAAGGTGGCATAATTCTTGTTGCCTATGTTATGAATGAGTACAGCGTAATCTCTTACTGTTTTAAGGAACACAAGTGGAGCGAGGTTGCCGCAAAGGGCGGGCTGGCCCCGGACTTTCACACCCTTTGTACTGAAGAAGACCTTTACGACTATGTAAGGCTGGACGATATAAACCGCCTGAACCAGGCCGCCGGTCTCCAGCGAATCAAAATAATTTCACCGGACGGAGCCGCAGACTATATGCGCCGGGAGCTCAACGAAATGTCAGAAGAAGAGTTCCAGGCCTTCTGCGACTTTCAGCTTGCAAACTGCGAACGGCCTGAGCTTGTGGGAGCCGGCAGCCACTGCGTAGACATTCTGCAAAAGAAGTAGGGCAAAAAAAGTAGAGATTTCAATAAAAGAGGGTTATAATATTTTCAATGGATTTGAGACCTGTTTATTTAGTTTCTTTTTTCTTCTCACTGATTACAATAATCATTTATTTTGAAATCAATACAAGCAAGCTGAATAAAAATTACCTCATGCTTTTTATTACCACCCTTATCTCAAACTTCGGCTATGCCCTGTCCGTTTATGCAGATTCACTGGAAGCAGCAATGACAGGAAATCTGATTTCCTACATCGGAAGCATTTTTACAATTATGTTCATGCTGCCGGTTGTTGTGGAGCTCTGCAACAAAAGGTTTTACTTTCCCCTGCGCTTCGGACTTTTTGTTTACGGACTCATAATCAGCATACTTGTTGCAACCACAAAAGAAAACAATCTCTTCTTTGCAAATTCCTATATCGAAAAAAGATACGGCCTCACGATTATCGTAAACCAGAACGGCCCTGCAATGTTCTTCTATCTGCTTTACTTAGGCATTATTAATGTTTCGGCCCTGATAATTGTAATTCACTCAATTCTGTCTAAAAAGAAGGTTTCAAGGAAAAATCTGAAAATCCTTATCTGCATGCTGGTAATCGGCACCCTCTCCTATCTGATTCCCCTGGCCATTGGTGTTGAAATTAACCTTATGCCGTACACCTATATCATAATGGAAGTCTTTTTCATTTATTTTTCCGCAAAGGTCAATACTTATGACATCCAGCTGAATCTTATAAATGTTTACAAAAACCGCGCCGGTTACGGCTACATTGCCTTTGACAATAAATACCGTTTTTTAAGCTATGATGATAACGCCCTTCACTTTTTCCCGGAGCTGGAAAAAATTGAACTGGACTCTTACATTCCTGAGAGCTTTTCTGATTTAAGGAAAAAGCTGCACTACAGGGCTTCTGACTGGGAATGGAATTCTCACTGCAATCAGGATTTTAAGATTCAGAGCGGAGAAAAGGCTGCCATCTGTACCATCCACCAGATTTCCGTCAGCAGGATGCGCATGGGATATCTGCTTGAATTAAGGGACGACACGGAGCAGCAGAACTACATCAAGAGCATAAACTCCTTTAACAAAGACCTTTCCCGCCTTATAGAAGAAAAGACCCTTCAGGTTACAGACATGCAGGACTCCATCATAAGGGGAATTGCAACCATGGTCGAAAGCCGGGACAACTCCACCGGCGGCCACATTCTGCGTACCAGCGACTGCATTCAAATTTTTGCAGAAAGACTTTTAGAGCATAAAGAAAAAACTGAGCTTTCTTCTAATTTCTGCAAGCTGCTTGTAAAGGCCGCCCCTATGCACGACCTTGGAAAAATTGCCGTTGATGATGCAATCCTGCGCAAGCCAGGAAAATTCACTCCCGAAGAATACGAAAAGATGAAGGAGCATCCGGCTAAGGGAGCCGTAATTGTAGAAAAAGTTCTGAGCGATATTAATGATGATGACTTCCGCCGCATTGCAATTAACGTTGCCCACTATCATCATGAAAAGTGGGACGGCAGCGGATATCCGGAAGGGCTTAAGGGCGAGGAAATTCCGCTGGAAGCAAGGCTCATGGCTCTGGCAGATGTTTTTGATGCCCTGGTAAGCAAGCGCTGCTACAAGGAAGCAAAGTCCTTTGACGAAGCCTTTGAAATAATTCAGAACGATTTAGGAAAGCACTTTGACCCGGAAATGGGAAAGATATTTATAGAGTGCCGGCCACAACTGGAAGAATACTACAAGAGTGCCGTCCAGGATTTATAACAGATTGCAATCTACCGTTTCAAATATACCATGTGGGTTAAGAAATGCGAGCAGTGGCGCAGCATTTCATTACATTTGTTCTATCGAATATTTGAAACGGTGGTTGAGCTTGTCGAAACTACCGCTTCAAATATACCATTAAAAGCATAATGTCACTATTACGTATTCCACTTATGCGGTTAGCCTGCCCCAAGGTAACCGGTCTGATTGCCTCGAGCTTATTGCGGCTCTCTGCCGAAAGAGACGGTATGCTACCGTAATCAAAATCAGCAGGAATGCGGGCATTCTCCATTTTATGAAGCTTCTCTACCCTCTTGTCCTGCTTTTCTATGTAATATTTATACTTAGCGTCAATCTTTGCCATTTCCCAGTCTGCCTCAGGGTAGCCCGGGTTTTCCATATCAGGCTTTTTAAGAAGAAGTGCTTCTATCTCGGCCAGACGAGCATATTTTTCGTTTACTGCGTCAAACTGGGCCTGAGTTTTTAAGCCGCAGCGGAAGGCATACTTTGCGAGGCGGCGGTCTGCTGTATCGTGGCGGAGCTTAAGTCGGTATTCGGCTCGGGCTGTAAACATGCGGTATGGCTCTTTTGTTCCGAGAGTTACAAGGTCATCAATTAAAACGCCGATGTAGCCTTCGTCGCGGCCGAGGATTACAGGCTCAAAATCCGGAATCTTATCAAAGGCATCAAAGCCTGCATTCTTCTGCACTCCCCGCTCGTAGGCATTGAGTTCGGCAGTTTCACGCTCGGAAATTTCTGCAAAGCGGGCTTTTTCTTCATTGGTCATATTTGCCTTTGGACGGAAGGCGTCTTTTTCCATTGAGCTTGGCACACCGTTGAGGGTGTGTGGAAGCTCCGCAAGAGGTCCGCATACTTTAATGTGCTCACGGGCATAAAGACCGGCATTCATTCCGGCAATAAGTCCCTGGCCTGCCGCTTCCTCATAACCGGAAGTTCCGTTTATCTGACCGGCATTGAAGAGGCCTGCAACACGCTTAGTTTCCAGAGATGGATAAAGCTGTGTCGGTTCAACAAAGTCATATTCTACGGCGTAGCCCGGGCGGCTCTGTACGGCATTTTCAAAACCATGCATTGTACGCATAAAGGCATCCTGAACACATTCCGGCAGACTGGAAGAAAGACCATTCAGGTATATTTCGTCAGTTTCAAGACCTTCCGGTTCAACGAAAATCTGATGGCGGTCGCGTTCTGCAAAACGCATAACCTTGTCTTCAATACTTGGACAGTAACGAGGACCAATTCCGCTAATCTTACCGCTGTACAAAGGCGAGCGGCCAATATTGTCGCGGATAATTTTATGAGTTTCTTCGTTTGTATATACAATGTGGCAGTTTACAAGAGGGCGTTCTACTTTCTCTGTTTCAAAGCTGAAAGGGATAACCTCTGTGTCACCCGGCTGCTCGTCTAGTTTTGAAAAGTCTACAGTTTTACGGAGAATACGAGGTGGAGTTCCGGTCTTAAGACGGCCGGTTGTAAAGCCAAGGCGATGCAGGCTTTCTGTAAGACCATAGGCGGCAGGCTCGCCGACACGTCCGCAGGGCGCGTCATATTCACCAATAAAAATGCGGCCGCCCAAAAAAGTTCCGGTAGTCAAAACCACAGAGCGCACAGGAATAACGCGCCCGCGCTCAGTTACCACGCCGGTAACCTTCTGGCGCATTCCGCTAAGGGCTGCCTGGGTGCGGGCCTCGCCACGCTTTTCGCCCGGGATTGTTCCCTTTTCTGCAGCAGAGTCGCTGTTTGGAGGCAGGGGTGTAGACGAAGCAGTTGTAAGGATATCAATTACGGTATCCATCAGGGTATAAAGATTTGGAGTTGTTTCGCAGGTTTTACGGGCCAGCATTGAATAGGTAATTTTATCTGCCTGGGAACGAGGAGCCTGAACAGCAGGACCCCGGCTCTTGTTGAGCATGCGGAACTGAATCATAGAATTATCAATCAGCTTGGCCATCTGGCCGCCGAGAGCATCTATTTCACGGACAATATTTCCTTTTGCAATTCCACCGATAGAAGGGTTACAGCTCATGCGGGCAATAGCGTCCGGAGTCTGGGTAATCAATATAGTTTTAAGTCCCATGCGGGCACAGGCAAGTCCCGCCTCAATTCCGGCATGTCCCGCGCCGACTACGGCAACATCATAATAATCATAAAAACCAGGCATTCTTTTATTCCTAATAAAAGACGATTATATCTAAAATGCCGGTCTTACACAATTGACCCCGGCAGAGAATGACCCGGCAGGGAAGCCACAGTGTCTGAAATGATTTTTGCAGAGTTCCGCCAGCTGTAACGGTCAAGGAGTTTACCCGCATCACATACAGGCGACTCTAGCACAGAGTCCAGCTTTACATCAGCCTTATAAGGATCTATATAATGAACTGTATCTTCAAATATTTCTGGCAAGCAGGTTGCATTAGACGAGATTACCGGAGTACCCATAGCGAGTGCCTCCAGAGGAGGAATTCCAAAGCCTTCATAAAGAGATGGAAATATCAGAGCCCTTGCGTGCTTCAGCAGAAGCCTTGCATCCTCGTCACTGACATATCCGAGATAATGAATATTTGGAGCTTCGTATTCTTCTGCCGAAGTACCGAATTTTTTCACATCAATTTTTCCGGCAACGGCATAGGTTTTATCAGGATTATATTTTGCATTTTCTACTATCCACTTAAAATTTTTATTTTTCTTGAGCGTAGACATTGTGTAAAAATATTCGCCCTCTTTCAGAAAATCAAATCGTTCTGCAAAATCATCCTTTTGAATTTCCGGATTAAAATGCTGCCAGCCGTTATAAACAACAACCACCTTTGAAGACTCGAGCGAATAATAATCCACAATTTCCTTTTTACTGAAATTACTAACCGTTAAAATTTTTACAGACCTTCTGGCTCCGCAGGAATCCTGAAGTCTGTGCCAGGCTCGAGTCAGTTTATTTTTTGATGAAACAAAATCCGGATGCAGAGAATAACAAATATCATGAAGGCAAACAAAAGCCTTTTTATAAAAAAGTGTAGTTACACTGCAAAGATTAAGCACAAGAGCCTTATGTTTTTTAAGATAAGACACCAGCTGTGTCTGCTCCCAGAGAATTCCAGAACGGCTGCCAACCCTTTCAATTTTGATATTTTGTAACTGAGGAAGAACTTCCTCCCTGACTGCGGGAGAAACTGCAAGAATATAAGGAAAGGGAGACGAAGCGGCAAACTCATCCAGGGCCTTAGTCACCTCAAGAGCAAAACGCTGAACCCCTGTAATTTTCTGTTCGAGGAATCTTCCGTTTATTACTACGCAGGAAAATTTTATACTTTTCATCATATTATTCAGATCTCCTAAAGAAGCCTAAAACTGATATATAGCAGCAAATCCATTTTGCTTTTATAAAAGAAATAAAAAAGATAATTTTTTAAGAGCTTTATCTCTCTAAGCTTTACATTTTCTATATAACCGCTTTCCCTTATTTTTTTGATGGCGGCTCTGGCTGTTTTAAAGCTGCTGCCCTTTGCAATTTTTCTAAAAGCAATTCTATAATTTTCCCAGGCTAAAAAAATAAACTGTTTTGGATTAAAAGTGGAAAGGTATTTTTCTGCAAGGCCCTTTAAAACTGAAAGCGAATAAGTGTATTTATCTATCAGATTTTCAGAAACTGCTGTGGTAATAGACTGAGACCTTATCATATAATTATAAACACTGGTATTATCTATATAAAAGGTTTCCGCATTAAGGATTGCAAGACTTGTAAAAATATTATCCTCAATCTGAAAACACTTTTCATCCAGCTGATCTAAAAAGCGGTCAATCAGTTCTTTTTTATAAACCTTGTTCCAGCGGTAAACATGAACCTTGTAATATTGTCCCGCAATAAAGTCATTAAAAAGACAGTGGGGCAAGATTTCTTTCTGTATGCGGGTCTTATCGTAAAAGCCCTCTTCTGCGGCATTTTTTTCGATATGACTTTCGTTACCTTCGGTAAGGGTGCAGGCAAAGCTTACAAAGTCGCAGTTTTTTTCCTCTATGATTTTTACAGCCCGCTCAAGAAAATCCGGGGCATAAGTATCATCTGCATCACAGAAAGCAATAAGCTGACCGGAAGCATTTTGGATTCCAAATTTATAAGCGCTCACAACGCCGCCGTTAGACTTATCTAACACGCGGATTTTATCACAGGTCTCTTCGAGTTCTCTGCAGACCCGCAGGGAAGCATCTGTGCTGCCGTCATTTACAAGAATTATTTCCCAATCCGTGTAGCTTTGACTTTTAATTGCTTCAACCGTTGCGGCAAGAGTTTTTTCTGCGTTATAAACCGGAATTATAATTGAGATTTTTTTCATTTCAGCTCCATCATTAGTTTTCCGCGGCCAGAGCCTTTCTTGTATATTCTATAAATTTTTCTTCATACTGCCTTTTGCCAAAACCACGAATTGTCTCTTCCGCAATCTGTGTTTTCTTATCATGAAAAGCTTCGTAAAGGCTGATTATTTCTTCTGCTGTTTTTTCAATATCTGAAAAATCGTAGCGGCGGCAGAATTTAAAACTAACAATTTCTTCCGGGATTGCAAAGTCACTTCCAATTACACAAAGTCCGCTCGCAAGCGCTTCCATAGTAACCATAGAAAAGCCTTCGTAATTTGTAGGAAAAATCAGAAGGTCACCGGAACGGTAAAAGTCCGGCATCTGGTCAACGCCAAGCCCACTGATGATTTTTGTATTCTTCTTTCCCTCAAAATTGCCATACTGCTCTTTTGTGTTTGAAGCAATCTGAAATTTGAAGGTGTATTTTCCGTTATAGTTTTCTATATAATTTGAAAAATCTATCAGCTTTGCGATGCCCTTTCTCTCGTCCAGGGAGCCGGCAAAAAGCACAGTGATAGTTTTGGATTCTGTCTTTGACTCACTTTTTGTCGGATAAAAAATCTCTCCGTCTACAAAATTATTCAGAACCTCGATTTTTTCCGGATTGATTTTATAGAAATTTACAAGTTCATTCTTACAGTTTATACTTACGGCCAGCACCTTTTTAGCACGGCGGGCACTTATCTTTTCCATAAAGGCAGTAATTTTTGCGGTCTTTCCAACAGTAGAATGACGCAAGGCCCCTTCCATTGTTCCATGATGAATCGAAAGCTCTGCCGGATACAAAAAACAGTGCCAGGAATTTGCAATTACAATCTTATTGCGGATAAAGCAGAGTCTAAGGCTCAGCAAAAAGGGCCAGACAAGATTTCCAATTTTTCCCTTAAAAAGCCGGCCCCGGGTCAGCAGTCTGACCTCCGTAAAATTGCGCTTCAGAATATCATTCAGATACCAGCTCACGCGTTCTACACCGCCCTTGTTGCCAAGTCCATTTAGAGATACCAGAATGATTTTCTTTTCCTTCATAAATGAAATTATATTATAATCAATGCGGTGTGACAATGAAGATTTTGATTGCATTTCCGTCTTTATATACAGTAACTCAGGAAGTCACCAGGGCAGACAAGCAGACTCGTGGCTCTGATTTTTCAAGCAGATTTTTATATATACGTTTTTTCTATATTATGTTATAATAGAAAGGTGAATAATGTTGATATAAAGCAGATTAAGGCAGTAGCTTTTGACATCGACGGAACTCTTTACAGAGCCTGGAAGTTCAATTTGCGTATCGCGCCTTATTTTCTTTCGCATTCTATTTTCTTTCTCAAATATGGTCTTGTTCGCAGCATTATGCACAAAACAGAAGCCACAAATGAATTCATAAAGGTTCAGGCTTCTCATATGGCAAAAAAACTCAACTGCACGACAGAAGAAGCTCAGCAGAGACTGGAAAAGGTTATTTATAAAGGACTTGAAAAATACTTTGTAAACATCAAGCCTTGCAAAGGTTCTATTGAGTTTATTAAAAAGCTCAAGGAAAATGGCTACAAAATCGGCTTACTTTCAGACTTCCCTCCGGAGCAGAAGGGCACTATCTGGGGAATCCGTGATATATGCGATGTAGTTCTTGGTTCCGAAGAAGCCGGTGCGCTTAAGCCGGATTCAACTCCTTTTTTACAGCTTGCCCAGAAATTAAATCTGGCTCCGGAAGAAATTCTTTATGTCGGCAATAATCATGCTTATGATATAGAAGGTGCTCATAAAATAGGAATGAAAACAGCCTGGCTTATTCTTCCGCATTCAGCCTGGATTGGTAAAAAATCTAAAATTGCGGACTTTACCTTCTGGCACTACGGGCAGATTTCAGAGCTCTTCTTCGGGAAAGATAAAACAGATATAAACTCTGATTCAAAATCAGACTGATATAAAAAATTGGGTGGGGATAAAAAATGGAAATCGTAATTGCAATTCTCTTTTCAACAGTCATTTCAATGGGAGTGTCTTTGTACTTCCGTATGCTGAGCAAAAAAGATGACCCTCTGGAAAGAATTAATAAGTTTGCAAACAAAAAAACAAATGAACTTAACGAGGCCTTCGGCAAGATTCAGACCGGCTTCAATACACTTAGTTCAGACTTCCATGCACAGCAGACACAGGCAAACGCAGCAGTAAAGCTTTTAAAGCAGCAGAACGATGAATTCAAGGCAAAGCTGCAGACCTTTGATCAGAGCATCAATGCCGTAAAAAATATCAAAACTCAAATTGACGCCTACTCAAAAATTCTCGGAGAGCTTAATGATATGACCGCACAGGTAGAAGAAAACCTGGAAAGACTTCATAAAGAAAGCGGAATTATTTCAACCCTCGACGGAAAACTTTCTAAGCAGCAGCAGCAGATTGTTGCCATCGAAAAAAAGATTCCGGAAATTTCAAAGGAATTCTCTACAAAAAACGCAGAGCAGCTTAAGGCAGTTGGAACTACCCTCATTGAAAATTACGAAAGCAGAGCACAAAAGCTTGCCTCAGATATAAAAGGCTCCCAGTCAGAAGCAGAAAAAGCGCTTGGAGAAATCAAACAGAGTATTCAGGAAGCCTACAACCATGCTGTTACAAATGCGGAAAAGCTTGAAAACACTGCATTTGAACACCTCAGCGAACAGGCACAGCAGAGAACAGACAAATACCTCAAGGAGCTTGGGGCTCAGACCTCAGCACTTCAGAGCGAACTCGAAAAACAGACTCTGGCAATCAGAAATGACATCACAAACAGAACCGGCATTATTCATGATGAGCTTGAAACAAAGGCAAAAGAACTTTCTAAAATGTTTGAAGACAAGACCGCTGCCGCAACTACCGCCTACAAGGAATCAGAAAACAAACTGCTTACAGACGCAAAAGCAAACCTTGTTAAGATAAACGAAAAGTTCAACGAAAAGCTCGAACAGCTTTCCGGAGCTTTTGCGGAAAAGGTAGATTCTCTTCAGACAAAATACAATCAGCAGCTTGAAAGCATTGGCGGCCGCAACGATGGTATCATTGGAAAAATCCAGGCCCGCTTTAACGAAGACAGCAACAAGCTTGAAGCAGAATACACAAAGCAGATGGAAAACATTCAGAAAAAGAATGAAGGTAACTACACTGCCCTTTCACAGAAGTTTGATGATGACTTTAAGAAATTCCAGGAAGCCTACACCGCCGCTTTTGATAATGCAACCGCAACAAACAACAAAAAGGTAAATGAGTTTAATCTTCTCTTTGTAGAGGAGCACAAAAAGTTTGCAGACGAGCATCAGCGTCTTATAAACGACTTTACAGAGCTGCTTAATTCTTCTCAGATAGAAAACGACAGAAAGGTTTCTGAGCTTAAAGGTTCTCAGGATGAACAGATTAACAGCCTCAACGAAATCTACAATGCTGAATACGCAAAAATCAAGGAAGAATACCTTGGTCGTTTTGAAGGCCTTCAGGATGAATACTCTCAGCAGATTGACGGACTTCAGAATGTATTCGGGAACCGCATAGAAGAGCTTTCTAACACAGAAGAAGATTACAAGGCCCGCATTGAAGGTCTCCGCACTCAGCTGGAAACAAGCCTTCGCCAGTGTAACGAACGTTCAATGTCTCTTCAGACAGAAATTACTGATATGCAGGAAAAACTTTCTGAAACCCTCAAGCAGGTTGCTTCTGAAGCCACAACATCAGTTCAGAATGCAGAAGCTTCAGTACAGGCAATCAAGAGCCAGTGTGACGAAGCTGAACGCAAGGCAGCCGAGCTTAAGCCTGAGCTCGAAGAAAAAATCAGTCAGATGAACATGAGCCTCGACAATGTTCAAAGTGACACACTTGCCAAGCTCGAAAGACTTCAGACCGCAACTGAAAATAAGATTGAAGAAATTACAAAAGAAACTACTTCTAAGATTGATACTCTTCAGACCTCGGCTGACAATCAGTTTGCCGCAATTTCTAAAGAGACCTCTGACAGATTTGAATCACTTCAGAACTCTACAGAAAATCAGCTTGCGGCAATTCAGAAAGAGACCTCTGCAAAAATCTCTTCTTTCCAGGATGCTTCAGAAAATCAGATTGCCGCACTTCAAAAAGAAACTGCTGCTAAAATCGACGCTCTTCAGAGCAGCTCAGAGAATCAGCTTGAAAGCATTCAGAAGGAAACTGCTCAGACCCTCAAGGCTTTGCAGGGTGATTCAGACAACCAGTACGAAGCCCTTAAGAAAGAAACTCTTGCTAAAATCGAAGCCTTTAACAATGAGACAGAACGTCAGTTCGAAGGCTTTAAGGGCGATACAACTGCCCGCCTGGATAACTTCCAGAATGAAACAGATGCCCGTCTCGAAAGTCTTACAAAAATCATTACAGATTCTGTACGTAAGGCTGTCAGCGAAAGTGAAATTAAGCACCTTAACATTCTCGAAAATGTTGATGCCCAGCTTCAGGCCTATAAAAAAGATATCGAATACAAGCTGTCTCAGATTCAGGTTTCTGAGAGCGACATCGATACTCTTGAAAAGAGTCTTAAGGCCGCAATGGCCGAAGTTCAGAACAGAGTACTGCGCGAGTTCGAAGGCTTTACTACAAATCAGAAGCAGAAGCACGAAGAATTCAGCAATACTATTAAGGAAGATTCAGCTGAAATCGAAAATAAAATCAGCGAAATCAACCGCTCACTTGACAGCCTTAAAGAAACTGCAACCGGCAGCATGAGTGCCAAGATTCAGGAATTTGAGACCGAGTTCAATCAGATTCTTTCTACAAAGAGCAACGAAATTGATACAGACCTCGCAGAGTGGAAGCATGACCTTGATTCAAAGCTCACTACAATTTCAAACACTTATGAAGATTCACGCAAAAAGGTTGAAGCAAAATATCTTGAAGATTTCAAGACCGGAATTGAGGGACTTCAGGCCAGAGCCTCTGATCAGTACACAAAGGTTGCCGCTTCCATTGAGCGCACAAAGCAGGATATGCAGGATTCTATAAATGAGATTCAGGATTTTGTAAACCGCTTTAAAAATGATACAGACAATTCCATTGATTCTCTTACAAAGGCTTCTCAGGATGCCCTTAAGAAAGAAATCGAAAATAACAGACAGCTTGTACAGACTTCACTTAGCAAGCTTCAGGATGAGCTTTCTGAGGACCTTAAATCTTTTGAAGAGACAATCAGAATCAGACAGGAAAACGGAGCATCTTCAATTGATGCGGCCCTTGCAGAATTCAATACCTGGAAGCAGCAGCTTAAGGGACAATTCGAAGATTCAGCTTCTATTTTCAACCGCGACCTCGAGAGCTTCAAAGCCCAGTCTGATGATAAAATCAAGGAAGAAAGTCAGAAGCTTATTCAGAATATGAATGATTATGCCATTGCCGTTCAGAATCAGCACAATGAACTTAACGATAAGATTTCTGACCTTGAAAACAAGACAGGTGCTTCAATCAAAGAATACGAGCAGAAGTCTGCTGAAATTTTGAAACAGATGAACAGTACCTACAAGCAGATGCTTGAAGATACAAAGAAGCACCTTGAAGAACAGGATGCTGTGGCAAAAGAAAGAACGGATGCCTTTAAGAAAAGCATTAAAGAAGCAGAAGACAAGAACCTTGCAAATCAGTCTGCCTTTACCGACAAAATGCAGAACACAGTCAATCTGCTTCAGTCAAACCTTGGTGGAATTGAAAAGGAATTGCAGGATGTAAAAGCAAATATTCAGAGCTACGAAAAAGCAGATAAGATGCGTCTCCAGCTGGAAGAAAATGTTAC
>CAMNGG010000210.1 GCA_946537975.1 uncultured Treponema sp.
CCTTTTCCGAGCGCCTGGAAAACAGAAATCAAAGTGATACAAACTGCGGCTACCGGGAAGTGAATGGCTATGCGACGAAGGGCCGGAACACCAATTGCGTACATTTCTTCAGATGCGTTGAACATGGCAAGCAGCTGGCGAGGGAAAAGCTCGAAAACTAAAAGACCGACTACCATAATCATAACTGCGGCAATGGCGCAAAGCTTAATAGAACGCATGATTCGGTCCTTGCGTTTAGCGCCGTAATTGTAGGCTACAATAGGAACAATACCATTGTTGAGGCCGAATACAGGCATAAAGATAAAGCTCTGAAGTTTAAAGTAAACGCCGTAAACTGCTACGGCGGTCATTGTAAAGGCACCGAGAATCAGGTTGATGAGATATGTAAGCACCGAACCAATTGAGCCTAAAAGGATTGAAGGCACACCTACCTTGTAGATGTTTCCGATTGTCTGAAGGTGAGGACGGAAGCCCTTGAACTTAAATTTGATTTCCTTATTTTTTGTAAGATTCAAAGAAAGAGAAATCACAAAGCCAACAATCTGACCAAAAACAGTTGCCCAGGCTGCACCCGCAATTCCAAGCTTAGGAAAGCCGAGGAGTCCGAAAATCAAAAGCGGATCAAAAATGATATTTATGATTGCGCCAGCCAGCTGAGAAATCATAGAAAGAACTGTGCGGCCTGTAGACTGAAGAAGGCGCTCAAAAAGAATTGCACCGTAAAGGCCAAAGCTGACAATCATACAGATAGAAAGATACTGTACACCGTATTCAATAATTTCCGGATTGTCAGTCTGAGTTTCAAAATAAAGTCGTGGCAGGAAAAGTCCGAGAGCCGCAAAAACAATCATAGTTATTGTATAAAGGAAGATACCGTTGAGGGCACTGTCTGTAACGCCCTTTTCGTTCTGTTCACCAAGGCGGCGTGAAAGAAGTGCATTTACACCGACACCAGTACCTACTGCTGTAGAAATCATCAGATTCTGAATTGGGAATGCGAGAGAAACGGCTGTAAGTGCGTTCTCCGAAATCTGTGCAACAAAGATGCTGTCTACAATATTGTAGAGTGCCTGAACCAGCATCGAAATCATCATTGGCAGCGAAATCTGAACCAAAAGCTTGCCAACGGGCATTGTGCCCATTTTGTTTTCTGTATTATCCATAATGCGACTATTTAACTGAATATATAAATAAATGTAAAGATATAGTAAAATAGAAGATGTTCTCCGCAATATAAATGATTTCGAAAATGCTGATGCGAAGGAGCGGGGCGTGGTACAAAGACAGGAGAAAAAAATGACAATTAAAAAACTTGAAGGAAAGGAACGCTTTGAAGCCCACAAACTTTTTGTGTATTGCTTTCACCAGAGACCAGAAAATATTGAAGCCGAACGCGAGAAGCAGGAAGCAGAAACTCAGAAAGACTGGGGTGCCTTTGATGATGATGGTAAGCTGATGGCCCGCATAATAAATAACCATTATGATTTTAACCTGGATGGAAAGGCTGTAAAAACAGGCGGAATTGGCGGAGTTGCAACTTACCCGGAATACAGAGAGACCGGTGCAATTCGGGAGATTTTTAAGGCCCTGCTTTTGGAAGCCTATAAAAATGAAGAAGTGCTTTCTGCCCTTTATCCTTTTAATCATAAGTTTTACAGAAAGTTTGGTTATGAGGTTGTACCTTTTAGAAATGAATATAAAATGCATCCAAATGTTCTCAAAGACTACCATTCGTTAGCCACAGAAGAAAAGTGCGAGGTTCGCAGATGGCAGGAAGAAGATGGGGTTACGGACTTTTTGAATGTTTATGAGAAGTTTGCCTCGGGCTTTAATCTTTCTGCTCTTCGTACCGAAGAAATGATGAAGGAGCATTTGAAGTTTGAAAAGGAATATGTTGACCGAAAGTTCTCCTATATCTTTTCACTCGGCGGTCAGCCGGTGGCCTACCTGATTTTTAAGGATGAATTTAATCCACAGGCAGCGGTTTTGAAGGTTGAAGAATGTGCCTGGACCTGTCGTGCCGGCTTTAATTCAATTTTGAATTTTCTTTCCCGCTTTTCTGCTGATTATGGTTCTATTGTACTGCCTCTTCCAAAAGGCTTAGACCTGCTCAAAATTATTCACGCGCCTAATGCCTATGAAATTGAAAAGCAGGCCTGCCAGCATTTTATGGTCAGGGTGATGAATGTTTTGAAGCTTTTTGAAGTTATCAAAAGGCCGGTTGATTGTGATTTTACAATTAAAGTTGAAGATGACTTAATAGAAGAAAATAATCTGACTCTTAGAGTAATGGCGGATAAGGTTGAAGTGCTGGTGGGCGTAGGTGCGGAGGTTGCCACAGGACTAACTAACGTTAGTAAGGCAGATATAGAGCTTGATATCCGCGCCCTGGGTCAGCTTGCTCTTGGTTGCACAAATCTGGATGAAGCTGCCCTTCGTTCAGACGTCACGATAAATGGCAATGAAGAGATGCTGAGAAGAGTATTTACAGAAAAACCGATTTTAATTACAGAAAGCTTTTAAGCCTTTTGAAAAGTTTGAGGGAATATTATGAGAATTATACTTATCCGCCACGGCAACCCAAATTACGAAAAAGACTGTCTTACCGAACTCGGCCA
This sequence comes from uncultured Treponema sp., assembly GCA_946537975.1. Taxonomy (GTDB): domain Bacteria; phylum Spirochaetota; class Spirochaetia; order Treponematales; family Treponemataceae; genus Treponema_D. The sequence goes on from CAMNGG010000210.1 coordinate 2,619, forward strand.
CAAACAGGCCGCAGCCGCAGCCCAACGCCTTTTGAGCGAAGGAATCGATGAGATTTATTCTTCGCCTCAGGGAAGGGCAATGCAGACCGCCGAATATTTTTCAAAAGCTTCAGGCATAAAAGATATCCATATTCTGGATTTTATCCGCGAGATCCGCTACGGCCGCGAAGGTGAACTTTACGACGACAAATGGCATCCATGGAAAGGTGCCGACCAGCTTATGTTAGAGGACCAGAGCCTGCAAAGCGACAAATGGCGCGACTACCCCGTTTACAAAGGAAACTTCGCCACAATCGACGCAGACAAAATTGGAGACGAAACAGACAAGTGGCTGGCAGGCTTAGGCTATGTGCGCGAAGGCCTCTATTACCGCAACAAGCGGCCCGATGACCAGCAGAGAACTCTGGCCATCTTCTGCCACGGCGGAGCATCATCTGCCTTTCTCGCCCGCACCCTGAACCAGACCTTCCCCTACATGTGCGCCCTCTGCCACTTTTCCCACACCGGAATAAGCGTGATCCGTTTCGACAAAACCCCAGGCAGCCTGGCAATGCCAGTGCTGGAACTTTTGAATGACGACCGGCATTTGAAGGATGTAAAATAATTTTCATAAGAATTACAAGGAGGGGGAAACCCTCAAAATCTAGTTTTTCAGCAAAATTGCATATAAAATCGAAAATAATTTCAAATTATATGCACAAAAGTTCTCAAAATGCTTTTTTTGTTATAATTTCATAATAAATATACGGATATAATACTCATAAAAGCCATTTTTATCCGTAAAATTCCTATAAATCACTGTCAGCAACTTGCAAATTTGCAAAATCATGCATATTAATTCCAAAAATATTAGATTTTATATGCATTTCCTATGAAATCTCAGTCATAATACTGTGATTCAGTCTTGAAATCAGCATAAATACACGGATAAAACCGTATAACCAACTTGTTTTATCCGTATTTAGATTCATTGCAAGGCACAATTATTAACAGAGTTTTTTTATTCGAATGATAATCTGGCTGGTATCTGATTTTTAAGAAGAATCTTGAGGTTTATATCGGCTTTTTTGTAAACTTCAACTTTATCAAGTTGTTTTGAAAAAATTAGATTACTAATATTATTCAACAGAATATAATTATTTTTTTTATATCCCGTATAACTTCCCCTATAAGATAAATCTCTAAAATCTAAAAATTCTTTTCTATCTTCATATACAAAATTTTTTGTTCCAAACATTTGGATGCATAAATCTTTGTATTTATTTCCTTCATAGAAATCTAAGATTTCAATAGTAACAGACATAACTTCATTTGGAAATTTTATTTCATGAAAATGTACAACATCTTCAAGGTCTTCAATTATTGAAAAGTCACCATCAGGGCTAGTTATTATTATTTTCTTTACTCGTCGATTTGCTTTATATAGATATCTTTTATCAGGATGTACATATCCATTTAGAATGACAATAGAATTCTGCGGATTATAAAAGTTCATTTTAATTTTCATTCCTATAGGCTCTTTTGATGTTGCCCACGGAATTGCTCCATAACGAAATAATTGCGTATTTGTTTCCCAATCAATCACATAATAATGTTCCATATCATATGTATTATATTTTATTAATTTATTTTTTGATTTCTCTTCAAGAATATCTGGAACATCTATCGATTTAATTTTTCCTTTTATATGAGGAAAATAATCATCTATTGTAGTTTTTTTACCATATCCATAAAAGAACAATGTTTTAATTGCATTATCAAAATCTTCATTCTTATAAAATGAACTTCCAAAATTAAATTTTGAAGCTGATTCTGGATAATACAAATCTTTATCTGAATGATAAACAAAATAATTTGAACCAAAAACGATATACATTTTTGTTCCACAATATGAGGTATTAAACCATCCATCCTCATCAATATTGAACTCATTTATATTTCTAATTTGATAACTCTTATTAAATAAGATTCCTACATTGTCTTGGATTTTTATTACATCTTCTGGAGAACGGACCCAATAATAATCAGCTATTGGAAATGAATAACTATTAAATAAAAATAAATAAAAAAGAATTTTAAATACTATTGCTTTTTTCATAATTAATACCCCTTATCTTGTTCATGCAGTAAACTCAGTTATTTCATAACTTCCTCTATTAGTAATTATATGCACTACCATCAATTTTATTTCTTATTTTATAATTATAATCTTGTAAAATAGCATACGGTTCATAATATTTCATTAGTTTAGTTCAAAGTTGATTTGCTTTGTCTTCAGCATAAATAAAGTATGTAGAAATTTTCTATTTTATTAAAGAGTGAGATTGCGATATGGAAGAAAAAACTGAAATAATTATTGATGAACAATTACTCAAAGATAAGATTTACCTTATCCGCGGTGTCCAGGTTATGCTGGATTCTGACCTGGCAGAGATTTATGGATATACAACGAAACGATTAAATGAACAGGTAAAGAATAATATTGAAAAATTTGGTGAAGAAGATTTGATGTTTCAATTGACGAAAGAAGAAAAAGAGATAATTCTAAGGTCAAAAATTTTGACCTTAGAACAAGAAGAACACAACTTGAGGTCGAAAATTTCGACCTCAAGATTAGAAAATAACACTAACTTAAATCTAAGGTCGAAAAATTCGACCTTAGAACAAGAAGACATAAACTTGAGGTCAAAAATTTTGACCTCAAAAAAATCCCGCGCAACAAAATGTCACGCGGGACGATATATGTAATCACTCAGGAGCTTTGCTACAACTGAGTGGAAGTTCAAGCCGTCAAGCACGAGGCTGGACGGCGAGAAGCCTACTGAAAGGTGGTTTCGATACGATAGGTGCTTTCGCACCGTACTACTCAACCACCGGTTTTTATTACACGTAAAGTGGGGCAACCTGGTCGAGAACCTTGTTATATTCTGCATATGCCTTATCATAAGCGGCAACATTCTCTGGAATCGGGTCAGCGCTCTTTGATGTATCGAGTGTGATGTGTTCTGCGCAAAGCTCTGCGATGTCGCACTTGCCGTTCATGTTCTTGAGACACCAGAGGGCCTGAACTGCTCCACCGAGAGCTGCTGCTTCGTCCAGTGCTGGAACGCGAATTGGCAGGTTCATGATGTCGGCTGCAATCTGGCGCCAGAGTGGAGACTTCGAACCACCACCAATCAGGCGGATTTCGCGAGGCTTAAAGCCGAGCTTGCGGAAGGCATCCAATCCACCGCGCATAGCAAATACAGCAGACTCAAGAGAAGCACGTGCAATATTTGCTCTGTTTGTATTAGCCGAAGTAAGACCTGTAATGCTTGCGCGTCCGTTTGGCAGGTTAGGAGTTCTTTCACCATTAAAGAATGGCATAACCAAAACGCCTTCAGATCCGCAAGGAGCCTTAGCAGCCTCAGCATCAAGAGCCTTAACATCAAGTTCAAAAAGTCCGCGAACAAACTCTGTTGCTACAGTACAGTTCATTGTACAAAGAAGTGGCAGCCATCCGCCGGTAGACGAACAGAAACCGCTCAAACCGTTAGCAGGGTCGTTAATAGGCTTATCAGAATATCCGTAAAGAGTGCCACTTGTACCCATACTCATAGTAAGGAAGCCGTCTGCAACAGTACCAGTTCCAACAGCACCCATCATGTTGTCTCCACCACCGGCAGAAACAGGAATTCCCTCAGGAATACCATAAGCGGCAGCA
>CAMNGG010000211.1 GCA_946537975.1 uncultured Treponema sp.
AGGGTCCTTCAATTCAGGGAACTCTTTAATTGTTTCTACAACTTCACCCGCACGTTCACCGCAGGCAGCGATGATTACGATATCAACGTCTGCATTACGTGATGTTGTATGCTGAAGAACTGTCTTACCTGCACCGAAAGGTCCAGGAATACAATATGTACCACCCTTAGATACAGGATAGAAAGTATCGATAAGACGAACCTGTGTTACCATTGGCTCACTAGGAGCAAGACGCTCAGCATAGCAGTCTACAGCACGCTTTACAGGCCACTTGAAGGCCATCTTAAGCTTAAAGGTCTTTCCCTTTTCATCTTTTACTTCGGCAACAGTATCTTCGATTGTATAGTCACCAGGTTTTGTAACCTTTGTAACTGTATACATGCCAAGCATATCAAAAGGAACAAGAATTTTATGTGTAAAAGGTCCTTCCGGAACAGATCCGATTGGATCACCGCGAAGAACTTTATCACCAACCTTTACGCTTGGAGTCCATTCCCATTTTTTATCACGTGGAAGTGAATCTACATAAACACCACGCTCAAGGAAGAAGCCTGCTTTTTCTGCAACCAGAGGAAGCGGGTTCTGAAGTCCATCGAAGGTCTGACCAAGAAGTCCTGGTCCAAGTTCTGCACAAAGAAGATCGCCTACTAAGTCTACCTTATCGCCGGCTTTAATTCCCTGTGTCATTTCGAAAATCTGCATCTGGGCTTTGTTTCCGCGAATACGGATAACTTCACCACGGAGCTTCTTTCCGTCTACATTAACGTAGCCAACTTCATTCATAGAAACTGCGCCATCGAATTCAATCGTGACCATGTTTCCGTTGATGCCGACTACTTTTGCTTTAGTAGTATTTGCCATTATTTATCTCCATCCAAAATCGTATCGTAAATCTTATGATAAGATGTTTTTCCGTTTTCAACCTCAAACTTACGCATTCGCTCAACCAGCATAAGACGAAGGCCGTAGGCATACACCGCATCAATTGAAAAGCCGTCCAGAGGACGCAAATCATCAAGCAGACGTAACCTGTACTCATAAAGAAACTGCTCTGCAGAAAGAGGGCTGTCCATTCCAACAGCAGTACGTGCCGCAGAAATAATATCTGCAGTACAACCTGGTGGAAGCGGAATGCTGTCCTTCTTTAATTTCTGCGCACGAATCTGAGCGAGCGCACAACGCAGGTTTCTTTCCTTTTCATACCAAACATCCAGGAAGTCTGAGCCTGTGGAAGCAAGCTCCATAGGCGGAACCAGAGAGAGTGCTTCAAGCACGGCTTTTTCTTCTTCGGAAATAAATCGGCTTGCCAGTTCACGGAAGGCTTCCGTATTTAAAGGCAGTGCTGATTTTCCTTCAGAAGCTGAGATATTTGGTAACTGTGAAACCAAATAATAGTAAGCCACTACTCTGCATCCTCCGCAGCAACTTTCATAAGAGCTGCAACCTTAGGATTGAGATAAGCTGCAAACATTTCTGCAAGACTTTCTGCCGAATAGTCATAGAAGGCTGCACCATTCTTTACGCCAATTCTAAAGCCGGCTGTAAGAGTCTTGTCAGGTTTAATTTCAAGACCTTTTTTGATTTCTGCCTTGAGAGAAGTTTTAAGAGACTTTTCGAGAGCCTTTAAATCTTTTTCGCTCAAAAGAACAGAAAGTTCTGAAGCATCTGAGTTCTTTGCCCAGGCTTTTACCGTATCAGGTACAAGCTTAGTAAGAACATCTTTTGAAAGAGCTTTTTCGGTTCCATCCTGAATAAGACCGTCAAACTCAGCAATCAGAGCATCCTTAAAAGAAAGCAGCATGTTGCGGCCAGCCTGAACAATGGCTTCCTCACTTGCCTTCTCCATTTTCTTAGTCTCTGACTTAGCACTTTTTATAATTTCAGCAGCCTTTGACTGCGCTTCTTCGATTATTGCTTCTGCTTTTTTCTCCGAATCTGCAATTATCTTTGCAGCATCTTTTTCTGCAGCAGCAACGCCGTCCTTCTTGATTTTATCAATCAGTTCTTGCAATTGTACATCCATCAAAGTACCTCACTTATACTAGTCAAGAATAATATAATAATTATACCCTAAATACCACGATTTTCAATGAAAAAGTGCGATATTTGGGGTAGAATTTTTGAGAAGTCTAAAAATGTCATTTTCCGATTTAATCGGACAATCTAAACAATACTGTATTGTATAGATTCCCGGGTCAAGCCCGAGAATGACAACTTATAACTACTAAATTGTAAAGGAATAAACTGTCTTAGCCTTCATTTTCTGACCTGGTTCAAGAATACAGGTTGGAAAATCCTTCTGATTTGGAGTATCCGGGAAGCACTGGGTTTCGAGACAGAAGGCATCGTGTCTGTCGTAAAGGCGACCATTCTTTCCGATGATGCCTTTTATATAGTTTCCAGTATAGAACTGACAGCCTTCCATATTTGTAAATACAGACATTTCATGTCCACTTGCAGGATCTTTTACTGTACAGAACTCTACAAGATCATTATCCTCCAGTGGAAGGCCACAATGAGGCTTTGCAGGATCATACATTTCTGTTACATAACAGTGATCGTATCCAACTCCAACAGCCTTTATGTCCTTACCGATTTTCTTTTCTTTTGTAAAATCAAATGGTGTTCCCTTTACATCAAGAAGTTTTCCTGTAGGAATAAGCTTGGCATTTACTTCCAGACGTTTTGTTGAGTTCATCTGAATTGTATGTTCTCCAATATTACCGTTTCCCGCAAGGTTGAAATATGCATGATTTGTAATATTGATTGGAGTAGCATTGTCTGTTTCTGCATTGTAAAGGCAGGTAAGATTATTATTTTCATCAAGGAGATATGTAATTGTAAGTTTTACGTTTCCAGGAAAGCCCTGTTCTCCGTCTGGAGAAGTTCTGGTAAAACGAACACCGCAAAGTTTTCCGTCATCAATTACCTTTCCCTTCCACAGCATTTTATTGTAGCTGTCAAAGCCGCCATGCAGGCAGTTTGGTCCGTCATTTTTGTCAAGTGAATATTTCTTTCCGTCAAGTGTAAATTCAGCTTTTCCAATGCGGTTTGCAAAGCGTCCTACTATGGCGCCAAAGAATACTGTGCCATTGATATATCCTTCAAGAGTGGAATGTCCAAGGACAACATCTGTCTGCTTTCCGTTTTTTCCATTCAGCACAATGCTTGTAATTGTACAACCGTAATCAGTACAGGAAAAAGACATATTTCCATTTTTTACAGTGAAAAGAGTAACCTTTCTTCCATCACTTAGCATTCCGAATTTGTTTTTTGTTACTTTCATTTTTTTTATCTCCTATCCGTCATTCCGAACTTGTTTCGGAATCTATATTTAAGATCCTGAAACAAGTTCAGGATGACATATATTATAGCATATCAATTATAAACTGAACTTCCGATGCAGGACAAGATAATTCGTGTGCAATTGCTTCTATTTGCATTCCCTGCTTAAAAAGCTTTTCAACCTTATCTCTCAGACTACGATCTGAAGCCTGGTTTTGTTTTTCCTGACTATCCTTCTGCATTTTAAGGATTCCAATTGATTCGTCATAAAGCTTTGGCTTAAATAAAGGAACTTCTTTATAGGCGGCACCTTCAGTTGTAACAATTGTTTCGTCTTTTAACAGGCTTTCTTTTTCAGCTTCCTTATCGACTTCATCAAAAAGTGACTGCTGCATTCCTTTTGCCGGTGGAGTGTTTTTTACCCTGTAGCTGGCTTCAGGATCTATTACAGGCTTTGAGGAATTTATTCCCGAATGCTGCCGGCCAGTTTTTTCTGCTTCCGCAATTGTATTGTGTAATAATTTTTCAGCCTCTCTAAAGCTTTCAATTTTTTTATCAGCTTCATTAAAGAGTTCACGAAGTCTTCTCGAAGCCTCATTTATAAGCTTCATATCACGGTCTGCATTTGCATTTACATCCATTATAACCCGATTCATCTGAGCTTTTGTTTTATCTATAATAGAATCAGTAGAAAAAAGCTTTTTAAAACGAATTAAAATTACAATCATTAAAATTAAACTTACTAAAGAAATGAAAAGAGAAATATAAGCTGCCAATTATTTTTACCTCGTAATGTCTATTATTGTACCAAGATATGAAAGGTCACTTTTAGGAGGTCTTATTTCTTCGTTATCATCATGATTTTCCGGATTTTTATTCTGTCTTTTTTTTTGACCATAAGCAGCACCGGCATTTGAACCATTTTGATTTACACTGTTAGTATCTGATTTTTCGTTTGAAGTCTGCTGTACACGGGCAGCATTTTCCAGACTTCGCTGTATATTACCCTGCTGTTGCATTGCCTCTGTAAGCTGAGCCTGCTGGCTGCCCGCCATACTTTTTGAGACGTTTGAAAGCTGAGTGTACATGGTCTGAAGGTCAATCGGCTGAATACCCATCCGGCTGGTCCTCCGTCAATGCAGGCGGCTCGTATGGACCGCGCTTACTGAATGCCTTATCGTAATAGAAGGTTACACCCTTAGTATCTATCTTAACTTCATCAAGTACATCACGAATGTAAATTTTTACTCCGGCGTATACATCACCTTCAACCTTAACCTTACCGATTGCTTTAAGATCTCGTAAGTGTTCCTGAATCTTATTAATTTCATCAGTCATCTTCTCAAGTTCTTCACTTATCTGTTCACAGCGTTCCTTGAGAGTCTTAAGCTTTTCTTCCTTTTCCTGAGGAAGCTTTTTACGGAGCTTCTTCTGCTGTTCGAGGGTCTGAATATCAAGATCGCAGTTTTCGTATTCTTTTGTTGCCTTAGCCTGCATATTCTGCAGCTCTTCAAGACGTTTTTTAGCGCGTGGATCTACACCAACTTCGAGAATTGTTTCAGTACCACCACCAGGAGAACCAACCTTGCGGGCACAGATTTCCTCAGTAGCCATAAGGTGTCCACCAATAATCTGAGCCTTCTTTCCGCGAAGAACAATATTCTTCATTGCGGTAACATTTGAGTTTACGATTGAATCAGATACAATAACATTCTCTTCAACTTCAACGGTTGTATCATTAATGAACTTAGCCCAGAGAGACTTACCGGCTTTAATATATCCTTCACCCTTACCAAATACACCCTGGCGTACAATAATATTTCCGGTTGCTTCAAGACGTGATTTATCTACGATACCATTAACTTCGATG
>CAMNGG010000212.1 GCA_946537975.1 uncultured Treponema sp.
TGTGCTACAATCTACCGCATTAAGGGACAGAACCAGCTTCAGACTTGTCTTGCTTGTTCTAAGAAGGTTGAAAACGATATGTATATCGCTACTCTTCCATTCTTCCCGCTCGTAAAGCAGATTTACGACATCAACAAAATCAAACCTGAGCAGCAGCTTATGATGCAGCTCTACCCTGAGATTTACTCTTGTGTAGGCTGTAATGCTTGTACACGTGCCTGCCCTCAGAGCCTGCAGACAATGCAGTACATCGCTTACGCTCAGCGCGGCGACTTTGCAAAGTGTGCAGACCTTTCATTTGACTGTGTAATGTGCGGATGTTGTTCATCACGCTGTCCAGCTGGAATCTCCCACCCACAGGTTGCAGAGCTTGCACGCCGCTTGAATGGTAAATACATTCAGCCACAGAGCCAGCACCTCATTGACCGTGTTGCAGAAATTGAAGCCGGAAAGTGCGAAAAGGACATCAAGAAGTTTGTTGATATGTCTACTAAGAACCTTGACAAAATCAAGGAACTTTATAACACACGCGAAATCGAAAAATAAGGAGAAAGACGAATATGTACGGAAATTACCTTGACGATGCTGCGAAAATCGTAGCTGCAAAACGCGAAGAAAACCTTAAATTTGAACATGCTCGTCTTACTGCCGAAGAAAAAGACGATCTTCTTTTGAAGTTCCATCCGGACCGCATTAAGAAGCAGTTCACAGAACTCAAGATTGGTCCTAACAAGGGACAGAAGGCTCCTATCGAGCTCGCAGAAATGCTTCAGGCAAAACCACGCCTCGAGCCAGAAAAGATTGACCTTAACCACATTGACTATGAGACAGACGTTCTCGTAATTGGTGGTGGTGGAGCTGGTACATCAGCTGCAATCATGGCTTCTGAAGCAGGAGCTAAAGTACTTCTCGTAACAAAGCTCCGTGTTGGTGACGCAAACACAATGATGGCTGAAGGTGGAATTCAGGCTGCAGATAAGCCAAATGACTCACCTGCCCAGCATTTCCTCGATGCTTTTGGTGGCGGTCACTTTGACGGAAAACCAGAGCTCGTATATACACTCGTAAACAAGGCACCATCTGTAATTAAATGGCTCAACGATCTTGGTGTTGAATTCGACAAGATGCCAGATGGTACAATGGTAACAACTCATGGTGGTGGAACAAGCCGTAAGCGTATGCACGCATGTAAGGACTACTCTGGTGCAGAAATCATGCGTACTCTCCGCGACGAAACTTTCAACCGCGCTGACAAAATCACTGTTGTAGACTTTACTGCTGCTATCGAAATCATCAAGAACGAAAAAGGCGAAGCTGCCGGTGCCGTTCTTATGAACATCGAAACTGGAGAAATCCGTATTGCTAAGGCTAAGGTTGTAATTATTGCAACTGGTGGTGCCGGACGTATGCACTATCAGGGCTTCCCAACTTCTAACCACTACGGTGCTACAGCCGACGGTCTTGTAATTGCATACCGCGCTGGTGCAAAGCTTCTCTATCAGGATTCTTTGCAGTATCACCCAACTGGAGCTGCTTACCCTACACAGATTCTTGGTAAGCTCGTAACAGAAAAGGTTCGCTCTCTCGGAGCAAAACTTATCAATAAAGACGGTGAAGTTTACATTCACCCTCTCGAAACACGCGACGTAAACGCTTCTGGTATTATCCGCGAAGTTCGCGAAGGCCGTGGTGTTCACAACGACGTACAGGATGCTGTATGGCTCGACACTCCAATGATCGATATGATTCACGGAGAAGGAACAATTCTTAAGTCAATTCCTGCTATGTACAACATGTTCATTAAGTACGGAATCGATATCCGTAAGGAACCAATTCTTGTTTACCCAACCCTCCACTATCAGAACGGTGGTGTTGAGATCGACAAGACCTGTCACACTAACGTTGCTAACCTCCTCGTAGCAGGTGAAGCTTCCGGTGGTGTTCACGGAACAAACCGCCTGATGGGTAACTCACTCCTCGACGTAGTTGTATTCGGACGCGAAGCCGGAATCGAAGCTGGTAAGATGTTCAAGAAGATTAAGCTTTCAGACAAGCTTTCTCTCAAGCACGTAAAGGACTTTGAAAAGGAAAGAACAGCTGCCAAGATTAAGGGCAACGCTGTTTCTCCAAAGATTCTCCCAACTTACCATCATGGTAATCCAGAATTCGACAAGGAAATCCCTGGCGCTACACTTTAATTATTACGCGAGTTTCCGAAAGGAAACTCGGTAGTGAGCGTAGCGAACGGAGAGCTACACTTTAATTACCACGCGAGTTTCCGCAAGGAAACTCGGTAGTGAACGAAGCTAAGCAATCAAAAAAGAAAGCTGCAGTTTTCAGACTGCAGCTTTCTTTTTTGATAAAATTTAGTCCCACTTAGAATAATCATAAGTATCATAATGTGTATGAAAATATTCTACATCCTTTGATTTTCGAATATTCCATTTTTCACCAACTCTACAGGTATAATCCCGCCGGCAGATAGGAACACAACCTGTTATAGTATCATTCCAGGTAACATATTCACGCAGCCTGACTACATTTTTTTTAAGACTGAAGAAAGGGTTATACCAGCATTTTACATCACCATAAGTCGTAAGCTCATCAATTTGTATTTGGCCTTTTGTCCTGATTATTAAATGCCTTGCAATAATTTTGGCCATTGCACTTCCAAGACTCCAGCCCCAGATTACAACTTTATAATCCGGGTAACTATTAATTGCTTCAATAAACTGCTCAAGAGGAATATTTTCCGCAGATTTATAGATTTTTGCATAACCATAAGTCGTCCAGACAACCTTTTTATCCAGCTTTACAGGCCAGGGGAAAAAGAGCCAGTTATTATGCCAGTCTTCATCACTATCGCTTTCTTCAAACTGAATTATTACTTCCTTCTGTTCATGATTTACCATGATTTTATAATCAAGGTCCTCGCCGATTACTTCATAATCACTGGTACGTTTTATGTAATAAAACTTGCGCTGTTCCTCAGTCATTGTCATGGTGTATTCTTTTATTTCTTCGGCTTTGTTTATTCTTGCCTGCCTGTCGTCTTCACTTTCATCCGGATTCGGTGCCGGAACTATATTAATATTCGTATATTGCCAGGCTACAGTTGGAGCTTTTATTTCCTCATCCGCATTTTCTTCATCGGCTGCTTCAATTACGGCATTTGTAGATTTACATGAAACAAAAACTGTAAAAATACAGAAGAAAATAAAGCTTGTACTAAGTAAGTATTTTGCTTTCATATTCCACATCCTATAAAACAACATACTCTCTTTCAATATGTAACACTTCAACAGAGATTTTTTGTCTAAAATCTATCTTATAACAGATTTATTAAATTTTCGATTACCTTGCAAGACCCTTTGTTAAACACTATAATAGTAGAAAGAGGTATAACAATGGTTCTTTTTGGTGGAATCTTATCAATTAAAACAATCAGTTTTTTAGTTTTTTGTGTATTCGTAATCGCTGGATTAGGATACCTTCTTGGTAGAATCACAATTAAAGGTGTTTCTTTGGGAACTGCGGGCGTATTTATTGTTGCCCTTTTGTTCGGTGCTTTCCTTTATAATCCGCTGGCTGAACAGCTTAAAGTAGGTAGTGCAACTTATGTTTCAAACGCTCTCAAGATTGTAGAAAATCTTGGTTTGATTTTATTTGTTACATCTGTTGGATTTATTGCTGGTCCAAGCTTCTTTGGTGATTTGAAGAAGAACTTTAAGTCTTACATTCTGCTTGGAGTAATCATCATTTTGATTGGTGGACTTTCATGTGCAGGCTGTATCGTATTTGATAATAAGATATTTGGCCGTGATTACGAAGAAGCAGGTGCTATGCTCGTAGGTCTTCTTTCAGGTTCCCTTACTTCTACTCCAGCTTTCTCTGCTGCTAAAGCAACAGTAACAAGCGATGAACTCGAAGCAATTGTAGCCGTAGGACACGGAATTGCTTATCTCTTTGGTGTAGTTGGTGTAGTTCTTTTTGTACAGCTTGTTCCAAAGTTTGCAAAGGCAAATATGGAGGAGGAACGTGCAAAGCTTTCTGAATCTGCTCCTGAAGCACCATGTAAGCTTACAGGTTCTGAGCTTGACCTTGATCCACTTGGTTTCTGTGCTTTCTCACTTGTTGCAGTTCTCGGAGTTTTCTTTGGTTCTTTCAAGTTCGGAAACTTCTCTCTTACAACAACTGGTGGTTGTCTGATTCTTTCTTTGATTTTCGGTCACTTCCAGAAGCTTGGAAAAGTAAGCATTATGCCGCAGGAAGCAACTCTTAAGACCTTCCGCGAGCTTGGTCTTATGCTCTTCTTGATTGGTGCCGGTGTTGCGGGTGGTGCTTCCTTCGTTAAGTATTTCGAATGGGTATACTTCATCTACGGAATTATCATGACACTTCTTCCAATGATTATTGGATTCCTGTTTGCAAAGTTTGTTTTGAAGCTGAACCTTTTGAACAACCTTGGTTCTATCTGTGGTGGTATGACTTCTACACCAGCTCTTGGAACTTTAATCAATACAGCTGGAACAGAAAAGGTAGCTGGCGCTTACGCTTCTACTTACCCTATTGCCCTTGTAGCAGTAGTTCTTGTTTCTCAGTTCCTGATTATTATCTTCCGTTAAGCCTAAAATCGAAGAACCGTTAAAAAATGGGCTGCGACAGCAGGAATGATGGTAAGGCTAAAAATTGCAGTGCAATTTTTTTAACGCCTTGCTATAGAACACCGGCCGCCAGCGGCCTTACACATTTAGGTTCATC